>JAGRHB010000204.1 GCA_020445245.1 Gammaproteobacteria bacterium | reverse complement strand
GAGCTGCTGATCCAGGCCTTCAGACCTGGCGTGATACATATGCAGGGTATCGGCCAGCTGGTCCTGGGTGGACTCGAAGCCCATCTGCGATTTCTGCAGCTGGTCGACCAGGCCCTGCAGTGATCGGATCAGGCCGGTGAATTCGTACAGCACACTGTCGGTCTGCACCTGAAATTTCGGCATCAGGAAGGTCGTCGTGACCTGTTCAATACCACTGATCAGGTTGGTCTGGGCATCGGTAAGGCGCTGGTATATGTAACCGAAGAAGACGTAGCAGACGATCGCGGTGATCGTGGTCGACAGTGCGGTGGACATGCCATGGATCACCATTCCCATCCCGGTCGCGCTGATCGCGTTTTCCAGCACATTCGAGGCGCCGATCAGGGCCATCGACAGCGATACGATGGTGCCGAACACGCCGGACAGAATCAGGATGTTGTTGATGAAGCGTGGCAGACCGTTGCGGGTGCTCTCGCTGGCGACCAGGGTGGCGGCCAGCGCGTTCTGGTTGATCGGCGTACGCGCCTCGTGCAGGCGCCGCATAGTCGCATAGCGGCGCGCGATCATGCTGCCTGTGCCGATGCTCTTCAGCGGATCGGCGTCTGGACGCTTTTCGACGTTGCGCACGAAACGCGTCAACGCCGCCTCCTCACGCATGTAGCTGAGGAGGATACCGACGGTGCGCAACAGGCCGAGGGCGAACAGCACCAGGATGGCGCCGTTGATCACCAGGCCGAGCTGGGTCAGCTGATCCTTGAAATAGACGGCATTGACGAACTCGTATTTCCATACCACCAGTCCTGCCACCGCAAGGGCGAGGAGGAGCATTCGCAACAGGGTGTTGCGGCTGTAGTGCCGTCGCAGATTGATGCTTTCCAACGTGGTGACCTCTCGGGGGGCGCGGTGACGCGGTTGCGGCGACTGCAGGGTCCGGCCGCAAAAAAATCGTTCGAAGTCTACCATAAGTCCCTGCTAATGTACTATCCGGCTGTCGTTTCCTCCCCGGGCACCGCCGCTTCCGCGCGACATCGAACTGGTAGAATTCCGCGATGCCAAAGAATCTGTTTGCCGCGGCCGGGGAATGCCTGGGTTGTACCGACGTCGATCGCAAGCTCGCGCTGGCGGCTGCGCTGGCCGACGACTGGCGGACGGGCGGGCTTGAACGCGATCCGACTGGCGCGTCCGACGGGTTTCGCGAGGCCGGTCGGCCGGCGAGGCCCGAGCTGGTGGCGCCGTCGCGGCTGGCCCAGCGTCGGTTGAGTACACCGCGGGGGCACGCGGCGCTGATCCATGCGGTCGCTCATATTGAGTTCAACGCCATCAATCTGGCGTGCGACGCGGTGTACCGTTTTCGCGACCTGCCGGATGACTACTATACGGACTGGACGCGCGTGGCGGCCGAGGAGGCCTATCATTTTTCCCTGCTGAACGAACGTCTTGGACAACTCGGACATACCTATGGCGACTTTCCCGCGCACAACGGTCTGTGGGAACTGGCAGTCGATACCGCGCACGATCCCCTGCTGCGCATGGCGCTGGTGCCACGTGTGATGGAGGCGCGCGGGCTGGATGTCACTCCGGGCATGATGCAGCGCCTGGCCGCGATTGGTGACCATGCCAGCGTGGCGATCCTCGAGATCATTCTGCGCGATGAAGTCGGCCACGTGGAGGCGGGCAGTCGTTGGTTTCACCACCTGTGCGCGCAGCGCGGACTGGATCCGGAGCAGACGTATTTTTCGCTGCTCGAGCACCACTTGCCGGCCGGTGTGCGCTGTCCGTTGCACAGGGCGGCGCGCTTCGAAGCGGGCTTCAGTGAGTCGGAATTGGATAGACTGGAGGCACTATGCAAAAGATCCTGATTGCAGTCTTCCTGGCTGCCTCGTCTGCCGCGGTGGTGGCGGACCCAGTGTCGCTGCTGGTCTACAGGGTTTGGGAGCAGGGCGCCGAGCCCTACCTCAGTCGGGTGATGGTGACGCCGGGCCATGTGCGTCTCGATGAGGGCAGCGACGCGGCAGGCTACACCTTGTTCGATCGCAACAACGAACGCATCTACAACGTCTCGGTGGATGATCGCTCCATCCTGGTACTGGATTCAGCGCAGCCGCTGCCTGCGCTGCCCGACACACTCGTTCTGCAGGAGCAGGTGGAGGCCGACACGGCGGCGCCTCTGGTGGCCGGGCAGCGGCCCAGCCATGTGAGGCTGCTGGCCAACGGCGAGCTGTGCGGCGAGCTGGTGACTATCGAAGGCGTGATGGAGGAGGCCGTGCGCGGTCTCGCGGAGTTGAAGCGGGTGCTGGCGCGTGTCCAGGCGGCCACCCTGTCGTCGATGCCGCTGGACATGAAGACGCCCTGCGATCTGGCGGGCAACGTCTACGCAGCGGACCGTCCGTTGCGCTTCGGCCTGCCGCTGCTGGAACGCGCTACCGGACGCAGCCAGTCGCTGGTGGATTTTTCCGACAGCCACGATGCCGACGCGGCGTTGTTCACCCTGCCCGAGGGATTCAAGCACCGTCCGATGTTTGCCCCCGGTATTTTCTGAACGTTCAGCGCGGCGCCAGGACCAGCGGATCGAGCGTCTTTCCGTCGTCAACCCAAGCCACGGCGTTCTTTGCGTGCCACTCCGGCAGCACCAGGCGTGTTGCCACGCCGCCATCTGGCAGGCGGTGTTCGTGGCTTGCCGGGCGGTGCGTATGCCCGTGGATCAGCTGCCGCACGCGGTGCCTGAGCAGATAGCGCGTCACGGTGTCGTCGTTGACGTCCATGATGTCGGCCGCCTTCATTGCGGTCATCTCGCCGCTGCGTCGCCGGTAGTCGGCGGCGATACGGCGCCGTTCTGCCAGCGGCTTGCGCAGCATCAGCCATTGAAACAGCGGATTGCGGAATTTGCGGCGCGCGCGCTGGTAGTCGACATCGTCGGTGCACAACAGGTCGCCGTGCATCAGCAGCGTGCGTTGGCCCGCCACGTTGGTGACATGGCGGTCGCCCAGCAGTGTCGCCCCGCACTCACGCATCAGGCGTCGTCCCATCAGGAAGTCCCGGTTGCCGCGCTGGATCAGCACGTGCACACCACGTGTGGAGGCCCTGCGCAGGGTGTCGCGTACACGGCGTGCCAGTTCGGCGTCATCATCGTCGCCGATCCAGGCGTCGAACAGATCGCCGAGGATAAACAGGCGGTCGCCCGGTTGCGGGTGGGTGGTGACGAAGTGCTCGAACAGGGCGAGGGTCTTCGGACGCTCGATTGCCAGGTGAAGATCGGAGATGAACCACTGCTTTTTCATGGCCGGGGATTGTAGCGGCTGAACCGTTGACGCGGGCTTTTTCAATTGAGAACCGGCCGGCCGCCACTTATGCTGACCATCGGTTTCATGCACGGGCCCGACCGATGTTCCAGGTCTTCGAGATTGTCTTCCCGATCTTTGCGATCGTCCTGCTCGGTTACCTGTATGCGCGTCGGCACGGGCCGGACATGGCTTCCGCCAATCGCCTCAATCTGGATATCTTCACGCCGGCACTGATCTTCTCGGTGTTGTCCGGCGAGGGTTTCGAACTGGGTCGTTATGCGGAACTGGCGGGTGCTGCTTTGCTGGTGGTGCTCGGCTCAGGCGTGGTGGCCTGGCCGTTCGCGCGCCTTTTGGGTTACCAGTCGAAGATGTTCCTGCCGCCGATGATGTTCAACAACTCGGGGAACATGGGTCTGCCCTTGGCCCTGTTCGCGTTCGGGGAACAGGCTCTGCCGGCGGCCATGATCCTGTTCCTGGTCGAGAACACCCTGCACTTTACGGTTGGCAACGCAATGCTGACCGGGCATCTGAACCCGTTGAAGCTGCTGCGTATGCCGATGCTGCAGGCCACCTTGGCCGGCATCGTCGTCGCGGTGTGGCAGCTGCGTATCCCGGCGCCTCTGCACGAGGCGATCGATCTGCTCGGTCAGATCGCGATCCCGCTGATGCTGTTTGCGCTGGGCGTACGTATGACCGGGGTGGATCTGTCCGACTGGCGGATCGGTATGGCTGGCGCACTGCTCTGTCCGCTCAGTGGGCTGCTGGTCGCCTGGCTGGTAACCCGGTCCATTGCGCTGCCGGGCATACAGTCCGAGCAGTTGCTGGTGTTTGCCGTGCTGCCGCCTGCAGTGCTCAATTTCATGCTGGCCGAACGCTACCAGATCGAGCCACGCAAGGTGGCGTCCATCGTACTGCTTGGAAACGCCGCCAGCCT
>JAGRHB010000203.1 GCA_020445245.1 Gammaproteobacteria bacterium | reverse complement strand
TGGGGAACTTTTGAGGATTTATGCCACGCTCTATTCAAGCAAGTATGGGAGGACCCTCTTGCGCAGAAAAATGGGCGGAGGGGGCAGGCACAGTGCGGTGTCGATATTTTTGGCTCCCTGAACGGTGGCAGCGAATCCTATTGGGGCGTTCAGTGCAAGGGTAAGGACAGCAATTATGGAAGCAAGGCTGAATGGTCGGAAGTTCTGACGGAAATCGCCAAAGCGGAGAAATTTTCTCCCAAGCTAGACAAGTGGATATTCGCTACCACCGCTCCTGCGGACGCCACCCTACAAAAGGCCGCCCGAGAAATATCGGTCGAGCGCAAGGCCAAAGGATTATTCAGCATCGACGTCTTGGGCTGGGAAGAAATTCAGGCTCTGATGTCCGGCACGCCTGAAGTAATAACCGAATTCTATCCCGAGCACGCCGACCACCTGCCGCAGGTGATCGAGACATTGCGTGCCCTACCCTCGTTCGCAACGAAACTCGCGAGTCTCGTTGAGAGGATTGATACGAAGCTGCTTGAGCCTCCGAATCCGCACGGCTTCGCGACTTGGGAATTGGTGACGTTTGATGGCGACCGGGGGCTAGGTCCAGCTTTAATGGGCTATTCGTTGGGGCCGTCTGACGCCACCGCGTGCCCTCGCTTGACCGAAGTCACTCCCATCCTCACCCAACTGAAAATAGCTTATTCGGCGCGCCTCATTGGCGAGCCCGGCGCTGGAAAATCAATCTGCTCATACCAAATTGCGAAGGAATTGGCAGCTGATGGCTTTGAAGTGCTGCGCCTGCTTGATCCTCAGGCCGACAATATCGCGCTGGAGGCGGCGCTGCCCGGCAAGCGTCGCCTCTATCTCATCGACGACGCCCATCTCCTAAAACCTCACATTCTAAATCGAATAGAGGATCAGGCTGGCCCGGATCGATTGGTCCTTTCGACGCACAACACTGTTGAGCGCGTTAGCCATCGAGGCGCGATAACGCTTGATGCGAAGCGCGCGGTAAAGACGATTGCTGCTGGGCTGAGAGCCGACTTGCCTAAGACCCTAGATGCTGTGCGCTTAGCTGACGACGATGTGGGCGAACGCATGATGAACGCCGATCTCGCTGAACGCTTAGATAACGCGGAAAACTCTGCAGATCGTCCCTGGCAATTCTGCTTCGTGCTCGGAGGCGGCTGGCGCCGGTCAAAACAAGCAGCGGATTCTGCCCGTGCAGCTAGTGCTGATCTTATTCTTGCGGCGGTTGCGATTCGACAGTTGGTTTCCCGTGACGCACGAGCGGTGCCTGCCGAGATTGCGGAAGTCTGTGAACACGCCGGCATCAATACTGGAACGGTCGATCATGGATTGAAATGGCTGGGGAAGCAAAGGCTGATAATGGGTGTGGCGGATTGCCGGACCCCGCATCAGCGTTTTGCCTCGGTCGTGCTCAAACGTATCCTAGAGGGGCAGGACAAGGATGGGCGCGAGAAGATTGCTACAATGATCGAAGGCGTATTGTACGATCCGCAATTCCCGTATACCGGTTTGCGAGTCTTGATACATGAACTTCGCTTCGGAAGCGGTAACTACAGCTGGACGCGACTTCTCGGGCAGCCCGGGGTTGAGGCTGCGGTTGCTCGATGTTGGGCGGCCGAAAGTTCGGATCGCGGTTTCGCGGCCCTCGCCCTTTCAGACCTGTGGGATTTCGCGGAGGGTGGAGCGACTGCCGTCGTGGGTCCACATGTGGCCACACTAGCGAGTTGGATTTCCAATCCCAGCAACGGCGCATACGGTTTCGGCCACATATTGAACAATCTCGCGCAGCAGAATCGGGATGTTGCCCAGAAAGTCGTCGAAGCTGCCGATCCGATTGCAATCGCGACGGCCTGTTCCAACGCCAATCCCGATACGGCCTACGGCTTGGCCGATCTCTTGCGCAGCGTCGCCTACGTGAAAGTCGATGACTTCAACGCTAAGGTTCGGGCTGCTCTTGATCGGGACAAACTGCGCGAGTTCGCCAAGCACGAAACCTTTCAGGAAGATGCCTTCATCTTCTCGAAATTCTGCGCTTCGGTGGTTTCGTGGGACGAGAATCTGGCACTGGAAATGGCCGAACTTTTCGTCCCAACGGCCCAGCAGGTCCTCGCCAACGACCCGGTGGAAGGGTTTCATCAACTTAGCCACGACTTCGCTTCAACCGTACTGCGAGTATTCGACGTGCTGCATGTGTATGTCGGTGAGCTAAAGCCGACTCGCCGTCAGTGGATGATCGCACGGCGCATGTGCGAAAAAATTGATCCCAAACGGGTCGCAGAACACATCTCGAAGGTGCGCCCCCGGCATTTCCAATCAGTGGGCTTCTTCCTCCATTTCTTATGCCAGTCGGCACCGCGGAAATACGAAGCGGTCTTGAGCCAACTCGACTGGGAGAAGCTGGATTCGATCATCGGCGACGATTGGGCGAATATGCCTCATGAAACCGAGGTGCTCTTGGGCACGTTCTATTCGCGACCGTCGACGCGGCACCTCGTCCAAAAATTCATCTCCGACAGGGCTGAGCGGATCGTGCATTTTCCACCGCGTCTGATGCTGATGGTACCGGACGTCGGCCTCGCGCATCTGGCCACGGGTGGCTCCCTGCGCCTCGCACAATACGACCACCTGAGTTGGGACTTCGGTGGTGTAGCCTTGGCCATCATCGCAGAGGAGCGACCCGAATTGGTCGAGCGGGCTGTCAGCCCCTTTGTTGATGCGATAGTGCGTGGGGTGACGAACTATAACCGAAATTTCACTGGGCCAGCCGAAGGTTTTGTTCGCGTTGTGATTGAGCATGCGCCTGCTGCTTGGCACCAAGTTTTGGCCAAACTCGATCCCGCCATGGCTGAGAAGAATTTGACTGAATGTCTCAGAGGAGACGCGGAGCATCGGCGAACAGCTGCGACCGTCATTGAGTCCGCAGTAAACTTGGATGGCTCTGTCGGTGATATGGCTCGGCGCTTACGGGCGCGATTCCAAAAGGCATCTAGCGCACCAACCGACACGCCGCGTTTCAGCAGACGGCGTGATCGGTCGCGCCGGAAGCGCAAAGGATAGTCGTATGAATGGTCGTTTATGGCTTAGACAAAGTCATTACATCTTAATAAAATCGGCCCCCGAAGGGGCCGCAAAGGTCAAGCAATGCTCAATTCACCAACTGCCGTGCCAGCGCCACTTCCACCGAGTCACCGTCCTGATTCAAGACATCGAGCCCGGATTCCGGCACGTCTCCCGACGTGCTCTGTGACACGGCTATCTTCCTGGCCATCAGCCCCAGGCAGGTCATCTGTGAGGTCGCTGCATAGCCCAGATAGATCACCCTGACCGGCTGCTTCTGACCGATCCGCCAGGAACGGCGGGCGGCCTGTTGCAACGAGTAGACGTTGTAGCCCGACTGCATGAACACGATGGTCGGGAACTCCAACAGGTCCAGACCGGTTTTCACCAGTTCCGGATTGGTGATGAGCACGTCGATACCGCGATCGAGCTGCTCGGCGATCCAGTCTTCCCGGCGGGCGGCATCCACGCTCGCGCGCAGCACCGCCACCTTGAAGCCTTCCTGCACAAGTAGCCCTTTCAGCCGTGACGTGGTATCCCGCGTCCCGGTATAGACGCTGTAGACCAGCACTTTGCGACCAGCCGCCTTCTCCTCGCGGCAGATGTCGATCAGCTCCCGTTCCTTCGGCATGATCTCCAGGTCGGAGAACAGAGAAGGGGTGAACGCCAGCAGGTTGCGGGTTCGCGGGTGCTTGACCGTTTCCGCACGAAAGCAGGTGTCCGGCCAGGCCAGGAGCACGTTGAGGACTACGCCCAAGAGCGTCGTGTCGCGGCGCGCCAGGGCCTGCTTCAGCTCAGCGGTCAACTGCCCTGCCAGGCGTGAGTAGGCCTGAGCCTGTTCCTCGTCCATAGCCACTTCGCGGAACTCCTCGTCGTAGGGCGGCAGCACGTCGCCACCGATGTCCTTCAATTTGAGGAAGACTGTGAACGGCAACACGCAGCGCAGCACGCCCTTGGGACCAAAGCCGGGGGCCTTCACGGTTCGCACCGTGATCTTGCTGCCCTTGGCGGTCTTGTGGGCCGAGCCGTTACTCTCGGAGTAGATGTCCTTGAGCACGCCGTGATCGCGCATGAACACCATCGCGGCTGGCGTCAGGCTGCCCTGCTGGCTGGGCCGGTAGCCGTCTTCGATCATTCGTGCCGGTAGCGCACGGAACAACAGATAGAACAGGTCGTCG
>JAGRHB010000202.1:2995-4270 GCA_020445245.1 Gammaproteobacteria bacterium | reverse complement strand
GCGTGGTTGTTCCAGTAACCGAGCATCACCCCGGGGCCTTTCACCAGGAGCTCATCGTTGTCGCCGATCCTTACCTGCACACCACGAATCGGCACGCCGACACTCGCCGGAATGTTGTCCTGCAACGGATTGGCGCTGACCACCGGGGCGGTCTCGGTCAACCCGTAGCCCTGTACGATCGGCACACCGAGGCCGATGAAAATCCTGGCGATCTCCTCGTTGAGGGGGGCGCCGCCACTGATCGCCGCGCGCAGATTGCCTCCCAGCCGGCCCGCCACCTTGCGCGCCACCAGCCGCTCGAGCAGCGGCCACAACAGGCTGCCGGGCGGCCAGCCCCCCCTGCCCTGCCGGTACAGGAAGCGCTTCCAGCCGATGCGTACCGTGAGACGGAAAAGATTCCGCGCCAACGCCCCCTTCTTGTCCATCTGGTCGGCAATGCGACCATAGACGCGCTCGAAAATGCGCGGCACTGCAACCAGGATGCTGGGCCTGATCGTCACCAGATCCTCGCCGAGCTGGGCCACCGAACGCGCATAGGCCACGCACGATCCGGTCATGATGCACAGGTAATAGCCGGCTGTACGCTCGAGCGTATGCGACAGGGGCAGGAACGACAGGAACTGGTCCTCCTGGAAACAGTCGAGCAACGTGAGGGCACCGTGCGCCACCGACATCATATTGCTGTGGCTGAGCATCACGCCCTTGGGACGGCCGGTGGTACCTGAGGTGTAGACGATCGACGCCAGCGCCCCGGGGTCGGCGCCCGACCGTCGCGTCAGCGAGGCGGCGTGCGACGGCAACCAGGCATCGACCACGCGCACCCGCTCATCGTCTGCCGCCAGGCGGCGCGCGGCGTCGCTGTCTTCGAGCAACAGCACCCGTTTGAGCGGGCCTTCCTGCCCGACCACCCCGGCCAGCTTGCGCCATCGCCCGGCATCCTGCACCAGCAGGACGTTCACGTCGGCCTCCTTGAGGATGTAGGCGATGTTGTCCGGCCGGTCGTCGGTGTACAGCGGCACCGTGACCAGCCCTAGGCTCAACGCGGCCTGATCGAACATCACCCACTCCGGACAGTTGCGCAGCTGCATCGCAACACGTCCTCCCCGCTGCACCCGTTCGGTGGCCAACGCCGCCTGCCAACGCGCGATCTGACCGGCCATTTCGGCCCAGGTGTAGCTCAGCCAGGCTTTGCTGTCCCTGTCAAAATAGCGGTAGGCCGGGCGGTCGGGGGTGCGCTTCGCGCGGCAGGCGAACAAGCCATCGAGGGTTACGGCT
>JAGRHB010000202.1:0-2985 GCA_020445245.1 Gammaproteobacteria bacterium | reverse complement strand
CAGGGAGATCAGGTTTTCGTGAAAAGCTGCCAACCAGGCTCCTCCGGAATCGCCAGGCCGGGGGCCGTCCCAGGGCGCGAAGCCGCTGAAATCAGACCCGCCGATTGGTGTAATATCACGCCTAGTTTCATACATTTGACCGAATCTGGCCATGCATATCCTGCTCAATGGCGAGGCGTGCGAGGTGGCGAACGACACCACACTGGCAGACCTCCTGGGTACGCTCGACCTGTCCAACAGGCGCTTCGCTGTGGAGATCAACGAGGAGTTGGTGCCGCGCAGCGAGCACGCCGCGCACAAGCTGCAGCCGGATGACCGGATCGAGATCGTGCAAGCGATCGGTGGCGGCTGAGTGCACGCCAGAGGTCATTGAATCAAACGTTTTCCCGGAAGTCCCAGAACATGCCTGAACACAACGCCGACCCACTGGTCATTGCCGACCGCACCTTCACCTCGCGCCTGCTGGTAGGTACCGGCAAGTACCGCGACATGGACGAGACGCGTGCCGCGATCGAGGCCAGCGGTGCCGAGATCATCACCATTGCGGTGCGTCGCACCAACATCGGACAGAACAAGGACGAGCCGAATATCCTCGATGTGCTGCCGCCCGACCGTTATACCCTGCTGCCCAACACCGCTGGTTGCTACGACATCAAGACCGCGGTGCGCACCTGCAAGCTGGCGCGTGAGCTGCTGGACGGCCACGACCTGGTCAAGCTCGAGGTCCTGGGTGACGAAAAGACCCTGTTTCCCGACGTGATTGCGACCATGAAGGCGGCCGAGGAACTGATCCGCGACGGCTTCAGGATCATGGTCTACACCAACGACGACCCGATCATCGCGCACGAGCTGGAGGCGATGGGCTGTGTCGCCGTCATGCCGCTGGCAGCACCGATAGGCTCCGGCCTTGGTATCCGCAACAAACTGAACATCCGCACCATCGTCGAAAACGCCTCGGTACCGATACTGGTCGATGCCGGCGTCGGCACCGCCTCGGATGCCGCTATCGCAATGGAACTGGGCTGTGACGGCGTACTGATGAACACCGCCATCGCTGCCGCAGGCAAGCCGGTGCTGATGGCCAGTGCGATGCGCAAGGCGATCGAGGCCGGGCGCGAGGCCTACCTGGCCGGACGTATGCCGGCGCGCCGTTTCGCTTCGGCATCGTCTCCGCTCGACGGGCTGTTCTTCGACTGACCGGGGCCCTCCCTGCGCCACGCCGGCAGCGGCCCGGGAAACCAATCCATGCATGACCACACTGCCCGCCCACGCCGCCAGATCCGCAGTTTCGTGCTGCGTGAGGGCCGCCTGACCGCGGGCCAGCAGCGCGCGTTCGACACCCTGTGGCCAAAGTGGGGACTGACGTTTCAGTCCGCGGCCCTCGACCTGAGCGCCGTATTCGGCAATCACCATCCCGTATTTCTCGAGATCGGTTTCGGCAACGGCGACAGCCTGGCGCAGATGGCGCAACGTCACCCGGAACACAACTACCTGGGTATCGAGGTTCACCGACCGGGTGTTGGTCACCTGCTGCTGAGGCTCGACGAACTCGGCTGCAGCAATGTGCGGGTGATGCGCCATGATGCCGTCGAGGTGCTGGAGAAGATGATCCCGACCGCCGGGCTCGCCGGCGTGTACCTGTTTTTCCCCGACCCGTGGCACAAGAAACGCCATCACAAGCGACGGATACTGCAACCCACCCTGCTCGATGAGCTGGCGCGAGTGATCCGCCCCGGCGGATTCTTCCATGCGGCGACCGACTGGCAGGACTATGCCGAACACATGATGGCGGTGCTGAGCGCAGACCAGCAGCGCTTCGACAACAGCGCCGGCCGGGGCACCTTCGCCCAGCGACCTGACGAGCGCCCACTGACCAAGTTCGAGCGGCGCGGGCAGCGTCTGGGTCACGACGTCTGGGACCTGGTCTTCGTGCGTCGCGGATGAGCGAGCTGCGTATCGAGCAACTGCAGCGACAGGGAGTGAGCGCGACCGGACTGGCCATTCCCCCAGGCAGCTGCACTGCCATCTTCGGCGCCTCCGGCAGCGGCAAGACGCTGCTGTTGCGCGCCATTGCCGATCTCGACGAGGCGCAGGGCGAGGTGTGGCTGGACGGGCAGCCGCGCAGCGGCATGAGCGGACCCGCATGGCGCCGCCAGGTCAGCTACCTGGCGGCGGAGAGCCACTGGTGGGCGCCAACCGTGCGCGAGCACGCGCACGAATGGTCACTGGCCGACCTGGAGACACTCGGGCTCCAGCCCGACGTGCTCGATTGGGAGGTGCAACGCCTGTCCAGCGGCGAACGTCAGCGCCTGGCCCTGGCGCGTGCACTGGCCCATGCGCCGGCGGCACTGCTGCTCGACGAACCGACCGCCAACCTCGACCAGCGCAATGCCGCGCGGGTCGAGCAGCTGGTCGCCGACTGGCGCGCCCGCACCGGCGGTTGCGTGCTCTGGGTGAGCCACGACCCCGGACAGCGCGATCGGGTGGCCTCGGCAGCACACGAGATCATCGGCGGAAGACTCGGGGGCGCACATGGCACCTAGCCTGATCCTGCTCAGCCCGTTCGATCTGTCGCTGGCCGCCGCACTGGTCCTGCTGCTCGCCGCGCTGTCCTGGCGCCTGCAACTGGACATCGGGCAGCGCGTACTCGTGGCGGCCGCGCGCAGCACTGTGCAGCTGCTGCTCCTTGGCCTGGTGCTCAAGGCGCTGTTCCACACCGTCGACCCGTGGTTCGTCGCCCTGCTGGCGACCATCATGCTGGCGGTGGCCGGGTATGAGGTGATGGCGCGGCAGAAACACCGGCTGCGTGGCTTCTGGGGCTACGGCACCGGTGCGCTGTCGATGTTCCTGTCGTCGTTTTCAATCAGCGTGATGGCCCTGCTGGTGATCCTGCAGCCGGACCCCTGGTTCACACCGCAATATTCAATCCCGCTGCTGGGTATGCTGCTTGGCAACACGATGACCGGTATTGCCGTCTCACTCGAC
>JAGRHB010000201.1:3027-4276 GCA_020445245.1 Gammaproteobacteria bacterium | reverse complement strand
CAGGTCTGATGCATAGCCGAGCTCGATGCCGCCGAGCTTGCCATAGCCGATCACAGCGAAACCCGCGTCCATCTCGCTGTCGAGATTGCCCGGCCGGCCATGCTTGGCCACCAGGTCACGCCAGGCGCTGGCCTGCACGTGCGTCAACGTCACTTCGGCGATCTCGGTCAGGTAGTCGCTCACCACCATCAGCGGGATGGCTCCGACGATATCCGCCGCCGCCACGCGCAGGCGGTTGCCCTGGGCGAACTGGCGCAGGCGTTCCATCTCCTGCTCCAGATCGTCCACCTCGACCGAGGCCAGCAGTGTCGCGAGCTCACTGCGCAGCTCACCGCCGTGCAGCGGCGAATACAGGCGGCGTGGGTCGAGCAGCTCATCGAGCAAAAGCGGCTGACGGATCAGCTGCGACACCACCCAGCTGCTCTCGCTGGCCAGACGCACCAGCTGCGACAGCGCCAGCGGGTTCTCCACCAGCAGATCGAGGTAGGCGGTGCGCCGTACCACAGCCGCTATCAGCTGTAACAACCGGCCCAGGGTGGTATCGGGGTCCTGCACCTGCGCCGAGGCCTCGATCAAAGACGGCATCAACTGGTCGAGCTTGCTGCGCCCGCGTGTGGGCAGGGCGCGCAGGGTCACCGAATGGCGAAACTCGGAGAGCTTGCCGAACATCGCCTCGGCATCCGCAAACCCGGCCTCCGTCAAGGCCAACAGACCAGCTTCGTCGCCAGCGCGGGCACGCCACACACCGGCCAGCCCGGTCTCGTGCTGCACCTGCTCGGCCTGCGGGGCGGCAAACACATGCCCGAACTGTTCGTGCACATGCCGCCGGTGCCGGTTCAGCACCTGCAGGAACGCCTCCCAGCCGTCGAACCCCATGCTCCGGGCAAGCCGAGCCTGACCCACGCCGTCGGCGGGCAGACGGTGGCTCTGCTCGTCCTTCCAAGCCTGGATGCGGTTCTCGGTCAGGCGCAGGAAACGATAGGCGTCGAGGAGGTCGCGTACTGCATACCCGGGCAGGATGTCGCGCGCGGCGAGCACACCCAGCACCTGCTGGATCGGTCGCACCTGCAGTTCCGTCTCTCGTCCACCGCGCACCAGCTGGAACGCCTGACCGATGAACTCGATCTCACGGATACCACCCTGCCCCAGCTTGATATTCGCGTCCATGCCCTTCTTGTGCAGTTCACGCTCGATCATGCGCTTCATGTCGCGGATCGACTCGATCACACCAAAATCGATGTAACGCCGA
>JAGRHB010000201.1:0-2515 GCA_020445245.1 Gammaproteobacteria bacterium | reverse complement strand
AGATGCCAGGCCACCGAGGTCGCGCCACACGATGCGCAGCATCTCGCGCTGACGGAAACGTCGCAGCTGCACCTCGAGCGCGGTCTCGTCGGAGACATCCTGCAACGCGGCGGCCAGTGCGGCAGCCATCTCACCGCCCCGGTAGCGCGATTCCAGCAGCCCGGCGGTATGCAGGTCCGCCAGCAGCAGCGGATTACGCAGACAGGTGTGCGCAGCGAAATCACTGAACGCCCAGACGGCGTCGATCTGTTGTTCGGTGGGCAGGCGTGACGCCAGATCGGCGACACCCGGCGTGTCATGCCAGGCGCTGCGGTATCGTTGCAGCCGCTGTGCGGCCGGTTCTTCAGTCATCAGGGTTGTGCGGCCTCATTGGCGAACTTCTGCAATGCCCCCTGTATCTTCTGTACGACGGGGCCACGATCGGCAATGGCGTGGCGCGCGGCCAGCCACGCCGGGTCGTTCCAGCCTACCATCACCTTGCCATCGGCATCTTCCCACACCAGGTACTTGAGCGGCAGCTCGATACCGACCGTGGGTTGGCTCTGCATCAGCAGGGTGCCGGCCTCCGGTTTACCGAAGATCAGCAGTTCTGTCGGCGCGAGCGGCATGTCGACGCTCCTGGCACCGGCGCCGTGGTCGATCCGGGCAAAGATCCTGAAGCCAGCAGCACCCAGGCGCTGCTCCAGCCGGGTCACTGTGTCAGGTACCGAATGCGAACTCTGGACCGAGACCATCCCTTCCGCGGCATGAGCAGGTGTCAACGGGGTCAGCATGGCGGCTCCTGCGATCAAAAAATATTTCTTGAACATGATTCTCATCTCCTTGTGAGTGGCGGCGACGACATCGGACAGCCGGATCATCGGCCGCCATTCTGATTAAAGACCCTTTCGCCGACGCCGCTATTTCGGCCATGCAGAAAAATAAACCTACGGAAACAATGGAGCAGGATCGGCTCCGCCTATTGTTCAAGCAGGCCCGGTCCGCCTCCATTGCCGCGGCCGTGGGCGCAGTCGCCTGTGCACTGCTGTTCTACAGCTCGCAGTCTGACGCTGCCCCGTTGACCTGGCTGGCGGCGGTGCTGACCGCGACCATGTTGCGATTTGCGCTGTATCACCGGTTTTTCACGACCGATATCCGACATTACCCGCAGCAGTACTGGTTGCGCCGACATGCCGCCACCGCTGTCCTGATTGGCCTGAGCTGGGGCACGCTGCCGCTGTTGCCCGATGCAGACTCTCCGGCCTTCATCCACGAGCTGGCGACCCTGGTACCCGGCTTCGTGGTGATGGCAGCGATCACTTCGTACGGCATCTACCCGGGGCAGTTTCTGGTGTTGCTGGCCAGCACAGGACTGGCAACGATCACCACCAGCATCTACAGCAATGGGTGGGCGGGTGTCTCCGTGCTGATCCTGTTCGCGATCTTCGGGCCAATCATGGCGTTGACGGCCAAGCGCTACGGCGAGTCGCTGATGCAAAGCATCGAAGCGCGCAACCAGGCGGCCGAACTGGTGCATGAACTGACCGCAACCAACAGCGACCTGCTGCACCAGAACACACTGTTGGCACGACAACGCGACCTGATCGAACAGGAAGAGGCGCTGGCGCAGCACGTGTTCCGTCAGCTGATCATCGGCGGTGACCATCGGCTGCCCGGCATCCACACCTGGAACCAGTCGATGGGCACGCTGTCCGGCGACCTGACCCAGACAGCACGCGGCCCGGCCGGGCAGGCCTATGTGTTCCTCGGTGACTTCACCGGACACGGCCTCCCGGCTGCACTGGGCGCCCTTCCGGCGTCTTCGGTGTTCCTGGCGATGGCGGGCAAGGGCCTTTCCGTCGATGTCATTGCGCGCGAGCTCAACAACAAATTGCGCCAGCTGTTGCCGGTCGGCTATTTCTGCTGTGCGGTACTGGTGGAACTGTCGGCGGACCGGCGCAACCTGCACGTGTGGAACGGCGGTCTGCCACCCGTCCTGATCAAGCGCCGTGGCCAGCCCGGCTACGAGAAGATCGCATCCCACAGCCTGCCGCTGGGCGTGGTCGGCAACGACGAGTTCGAGGCAGCGGCACAACGCCGCCACTTGCACCCCGGCGACCTGCTGTACGCCTACACCGACGGCCTCACCGAGGCCGAGAACTTCGACGGCGAGATGTGGGGAACCGCCAGGCTGGAGACATTCTTGCAACGGCGCGACCTGCCCACGCCGCGACTGCCTTCACTGATCGACGCGGTGCTGGAGCACGTCAACCTGGCACCCCCATCGGACGACATCTCGGTGGTCGAGATCGAGGCGACGCCGATAGCGGCCAGCCGCGCAGACGCCGCCTGACCTGCGGGCCGGGCGCGGTGCAGCCGCGATCCCCGGACCCACCAAAACGAAAAGACCCCGCCCGGCATAAGCCGTACGGGGTCTGCTCGTGGTTGTTGGACCGCGATGCGGCGAACGGTGAAAGCCACCCGGGAGCCCCGGGCGGCCGGCACCGCCGATGATTTACATCATGCCGCCCATACC
>JAGRHB010000200.1 GCA_020445245.1 Gammaproteobacteria bacterium | reverse complement strand
GAAGAAGTGCTGGGTGTTCTCGGTGGTGGTACCGATGAACATGATGTTGCCGGTCTGGCCGTGGAAGGTCACCAAGCCCGAACCCCACTTCTCCCAGCTGTCGGCGAGCTGCCGCAACATCCCGGTGCTGTAGTGGTTACCCGCAGGCGGCTGAACGCGCAGGGTATGGAACTCCTTGGATTCGGGGAAGGCCTTACCGACTTCAGAAAAACGCGGAATGATGCCGCCGCCGTATCCGTAAACGGAAACGGTGCCGCCCTTCCAGTATCCCTTGCGGGTCTCGTAAGAGTGCTCGAGCTGCCCCAACAGGGAGTTGGTCATCTCGTTGATGCGCGCTTCCGGATGCTCGTCGCGCAGGCGCTTGATACCGCTGATGAAGCTGGGCCACGGGCCTTCTTCAAGCTGGTCGATCATGGTTGTGGGATACCGGTCGATTGCCATGTCGCTGTTTCTCCTGACTAATCGTTCGTATTTGGCGGAATTCCGCAGTCGCCGAGCCGATCGAATCGGCAGCACGACGTGATCCTTTGGTCACTCATCGGATAGAGGGCCGGGGTAAAGACGGGCCACACCCGCGTTGGTGCCGGCCGGGCACCGAGCCCCCCTATCAACGGTCGCTAATATTAGGGGAGCATTGGGGCCGCCCATACTCCACCATTGGGGGATACGGGGGATAACCGGCTATCCCATTGGGGATATGTGGCTATTTGACCCAGGTCAAATAGAAATTACAGGACGTTGAATTCACTGAATTTCTTCCAATGTGGGTCACACTGGTACTTTAGCGTATCCTAACCTGCTAATGGCTGTACCCCGGGAATCCACAACAGGTATCACCACATGACCAGAGTCGCGAATTGAACATGATCGCCGGCAATATCGCACCGCCGCCCTCGCCTTTTTCACTCGACGATGACGCCACCTATATCGCCTGGCGCGCCGCCAAACTGGCCCGTCACGGCATGCCGCAGGCGATATCGATCGGGCACCCGGCTGAACTGACCGGGACCGAGCGGGAAGCGCTGCTGCGCAGCTGCGAGGCGCGCAATCTTGCACTGTTCCGGCTGGATGCACCGATTGCGGATATCGAGCGCGACCTGCGGGTATTCGGGCGGCACATCGGCCTGCTCGATCTCGACCAGAATCTCTGTGCCGAGGACAGCGGCGTCACTGCGATCACGGTGAAGGCCACCGCCACGGATCACACCTACATCCCTTACACCAACAGGCCGCTGGGATGGCACACCGATGGCTATTACAACACCGGCGAGCACCAGGTGCGCGCCTGGCTGCTGTACTGCGCGCAACCGGCCGCCGAGGGCGGTGACAACGAACTGCTGGACCACGAGATCGCCTATATCCGGATACGCGACCAAAACCCGGAATGGATCAGGGCATTGATGGCAGCGGACGCCTTTACCATCCCCAGCAACACCGAGGGCGGCGAACAAATCCGCCCCGACCACGGTGGACCGGTATTCTCTGTGTCACCCGCCGACGGTTCGCTGCACATGCGCTATTCGGCACGGCAGCGTAACGTGATCTGGAAGGACGACGCGGCAACACGCGCGGCGGCAGGCTTTCTGCTCGACTTGTTCAGGCACGGTGACGACCACATATTGAGATATCGGCTGCAGGCTGGAGAAGGGGTCATAACCAACAACATCCTGCACCGCAGAGACGGTTTCCGGGACGACCCGGCATCCGGAGCCAAACGTCTGATCTACCGCGCACGCTATTACCAGCGACTGCCGCTGCCCAAGGAGTACTGAGATCCATGCTTTACCTCAGCCAGATCCTGATCGCCAACCAGGAGGTGCAGACCTTCGACGATCTGAAGGAAGTGATCAGGGAGTTCGCGCGCCAGGGCGAGATGTTCCTGCGTTTCGACGTCAAACCACCCTACCCCGACACCCCCGGCGACTGGGAAGACCAGCTAGAGGCCACGTTCAACAGCAGGTACTGAGCATGATCGATTACTACAAACCTGACGAGCTCGACGACACTGCGGCCGAATCGCTGCGCAAACAACTGGGCCAGCAGGCACAGATGGAAGGCGAACTGGTCGAACTGCGCCAACAACTCGACCGGCTCGCGGAGAACGCACCGCCACTGGAGCGGGCCGCCCTGCAACTGGAGATCGGCCGTGCGCTGCAGATCCTCGAACGCGGTGACGAGGCCTGGCCGATCGCACATACCGCGTTCGGCATACTCACCGCCGAACAGGCCTGGGAAGCCGCCGCGGACGCCTGCAACATACTGTACGAGGCCGACCAGCCCGATTCGCTGATCGCACTCGGACATGGGATCTGGCTCGGCGTCACCTTCCCGATCGATCCGGAGATCTCGGTCAACCTGCTCAGCCACGTGATCGACGACACACCCGACGACTCCGACGGGGCCGCGGTGGCTGCCGCGACAGCCTGCTTCCTGGCCGACATCCGTGCCGCAGAGGGTGTCGAGAAAGAACGCCTGAGCTTTTTCGCCCAGCAGCTCCTGGGGCGCGTCGCAAGGCGCCACAGTGGGGTCGAAAACCAGCAGCAGTTCGAGCTTTGGATCGAGCGCCTCGAGCTCAACGACCCGGACAAATTCCTGGTACGGCTGCGCAACGTGGTGGATGTCCTGGTGCAGGACCAATGGTGGTTCGACCGCGATGCGCTGCAGGCGCAGATCCCCGGCAACTGAAACCACCGCCGCGTGTCCAAAGGTAAATCAGCGAGGGCAAACCGATGTATTGGCAGGAAGACGACAAACCCAGCAACTTCACCGTGCCCGACGATATCGTCGACCTGGTATTCGACATCCAGTGCCGCGAACTGCCGGTCGACCACGCCCACGACCTGGCTGATGCGATAAAGGCACACCTGCCGGCGATCGAAGACGACGACCGCCTCGGGGTGCACAGCATCCACCTGGCCGGTTCGCAGAACGGCTGGGAACGCCCCGATCCGAAACTCGGCCAGAAGCTGATCCTGTCGCGTCGCACCAAGCTGACCCTGCGCGTACCACAGGAACGCATCGGCGATGTCGAGGAAGCGCTGATTGGTGCACAACTCGACATCGCCGGCTGCCCCCTGACCATCGGCAGGGCAAAGCAGAAAAAGCTGTCCAGCCAGGGCACCATCTTCTCGCGACACGTGGTGCTCGAACCGGGTGAGGACGTCGACGAGAACGCCTTCATGCAGCGAATCGTGGCGCACCTGGCCAAACGCGGCATCCGCGTGAAAAAGGCATTGTGCGGAAAAACCGCCGAACTGGCCGGTCCCGACGGCCCGGTGCAGACCCGCAGCATCATGATCGCCGGCCTGGACGCCGACCAGTCGGTTCTTCTGCAGCAGCAGGGACTCGGCCCGCTGCGTCACATGGGCTGCGGCCTGTTCATCCCGCACAAGGGCATAGATGCCGTGAAAAAGGCGGACGACGACCGCTGATCCCGCCAAAAAGCGGGTCACCCGGCGTATGGTTTAACAAACGCTGATATTCAAATACAATCGGGCGCCAGATTTTCGCGCCCCACGCCTGTCGTGGCTCCGCCGACGGCCAGATCCACCGATTTGCCCGCCCGCGTGGCCGCGGCCTGCCAAGGGCTTTCTTTGGGCAGATATGCAATAACACTCGTCTTACAAGAGGAGCATAGACATGGCATTGGAAGTAAACGGCAAGACCATCGAGACCGACGATCACGGCAACCTGGCCGACCCACATACCTGGGACCAGGACGTGGCCATGGCAATTGCCGCCGCGGATGACACCATGGGTGAGCTGACCCAGGAGCACTTCGACGTGCTCAAGTACCTGCGCGAAGAGTTCTTCAACAACAACGGCAACCAGCCGATGGAACGCCAGATCAACAAGGACATGGGCAAGATCTGGGGCAAGAAGATCAGCAGCAAGGATCTCTACAACCTCTTCCCGGGCGCACCGAGCAAGCAGGGCAACCGGATCGCCGGGCTGCCCTACGTCAATCGCAAGGGTGGTTACTGATCACCCTATGCACTCGGGGCCGGCCCCCGGGATGCGGAAAAGGCAGCCTCCGGGCTGCTTTTTTCGTTTCTGGCGGAGGGTTGTTTGCGCACTCGATGAAGGGAATCTGTTTTTGAAAGCGCGCGGCGGCGCGCACTCGCCCTGCTTTTCTTTGCTTGCCCAAAGAAAAGCAGGCAAAAGAAACGGCACCCCAAGGCTTGGTCGGCGCTGCGCGCCGACTTCCCTGCGCTCCTCGGTCCAAAACCGGCGCTGCGGAACTCGCCCATCTGCGATGGGCTCAGACAGTCCTCGCGCTGA
>JAGRHB010000001.1 GCA_020445245.1 Gammaproteobacteria bacterium | reverse complement strand
TTTCCCTTGCTTAGGTTCTAGCTCACAAAAGCGCTGGCTGCCCGGGTTTGGATAGCAGAGGATGAACAAGGTGCATGGTCGCGAGCGCGGACCACGCCGGACGGCGGGTTTCCTAAGACGAAAAGCAGCGCAACACCCGCCGGTCAGCCGTACAGGCAATCTGGCATCAAGTCAGAAGTCGTCTGTCCGAAGCCTGGCCTGAGGTGGCCTCAGTTCCCGCAGGTTCTCTTCGAGCATCTTTCGATATTGATCGCAGCGGTAGACGATGGCGCGTTCCTGCGTCTCGCGGTCGGCCCCTTCCGCAATCGCGTGATACGCGTTGAAACGTGCGGCGGCATACATG
Source organism: Gammaproteobacteria bacterium (assembly GCA_020445245.1). The sequence goes on along the minus strand of JAGRHB010000001.1, from coordinate 36,720 downwards.
AATGCTGCGCTGAGTGTGGGGGTGGCCCTGGCCTTTCCCTCCGTCAGCAATGCAAGCTGAATTGGTGTCACTCCGGGGATGTCATTGCGTATAGTGGGCGCTGGGTGCCTTTTGGGCTGTTTGTGCACCGTTATCGCAACCCCTTACTCGAACAGAATCGAGAGGGTGACGATTCGTTGCGCGACGGGTTGGGTTCAACAGAACCGGGATCTTTGGGTGCATCATGCTGAAAAAATTGACCTTGGCCATCGTTGGCCTGGTGCTGGTTGTCGGCGCCATTGTTTATGCCAAGCTTGGGCAGTTCTCGGCCATGGGCGACGCAGCGGCCAGTATGGCGATGCCACCGGAGACGGTCACTGCAGTGGTGGCGAATTCCGCACAATGGGAGCAGGTGATCTCTGCCACAGCTACGGTTTCGGCGGTACAGGGCGTAACCGTCAGCGCCGAGGTCAGTGGCCGGGTGTCCCGGATTGCGTTCGAATCCGGTGCGATGGTGGCCGCGGGTGAGGTACTGTTGCAGCAGGATACGGCGAGCGAAGATGCCCAACTCGCATCTGCGGCGTCCGCCGCTGCGCTTGCCCAGGCCGACCTCGTACGTGTCCGCAAACTCGGCAAACGGGATCTGGCATCGGAGGATGCCGTCGATCGTGCCGAGGCCCAGGTCAAAGACACCGTTGCACAGGTCGGCATGACCCGGGCATTGATCGCAAAAAAGACGGTACGCGCTCCTTTTGCCGGCCGTCTTGGGCTGCGCCTGGTCAACCTCGGGCAGATCCTGGGTGAAGGAGACCCGATCGTGGCGCTGCAGACTCTCGATCCGGTACATGTGGATTTTTCCGTTCCGCAACGGCAGCTCGCGCAGCTGCACCAGGGCATGCAGGTCCGCGTTACAGCAGATGCAGCGCCCGGGCAGACCTTCAGTGGCGAGATTATCGCGGTGAGCCCGGAGGTGGATCCGGCGACTCGCAATGTGAGGGTGCGTGCCCTGGTCGGGAATCCCGGCGAGACGCTGCGCACCGGCATGTTCGCCAACCTCGACGTGGTGCTGCCAGACAGGCGGTCGGTGCTGCCGGTCCCCGTGACCGCTGTGCTGTATGCGCCGTTCGGTGACTCGGTATTTGTTGTCGAGGAGCAGAGGAACGAGCAGTCGGGTGCGACCGAGCGCGTTCTGCGACAGCAGTTTGTTCGCCTGGGTCAGGCGCGCGGTGATTTTGTCGACATTACGGACGGCCTGAAGGCCGGCGAGACCGTGGTGACCAGCGGCGTATTCAAACTGCGCAGTGGTGCAGCTGTGGTCATCGACAATACTCTGGCGCCGGAGCCCAGGCTCGATCCACGCCCAAGCGACTCATGAACTCTCGGATATGAACAGCTTCACCGATCTGTTTATCCGTCGCCCGGTGCTGGCGACAGTGGTCAATCTGTTGATCGTCATCGCCGGGCTGAGCGCCTGGCATTCGTTGAGCGTGCGCCAGTATCCGCTCAGCGAAAACGCCTCGGTGCAGATCTCCACCGTGTATGTCGGCGCCAGCGCCGAACTGGTGCGCGGCTTCATCACGACGCCGCTCGAGCGAGCAATATCCGCAGCTGAAGGCATTGACTATGTCGAGTCGAAGAGTCTGCAGGGCATCTCGATCATCACTGCGCGGCTCAAGCTCAACTATGACTCCACCAAGGCGCTCGCCGACATCTCCTCCAAGGTCGATCAGGTGCGCAACGACCTGCCGGCCGAGGCCCAGGTGCCTGCGATCAGTGTGCAGTCCGCCGACTCGGAATTCGCCGCGGCCTATCTCAGCTTCTGGTCTGGGATCCTGTCTCCAGAACAGATCACCGACTACCTTACTCGCGTGGTTCAGCCACGCCTGGCTGCGGTCACGGGGGTACAGCGGATCGAAATCTTCGGCGCGCGCACCTTTGCGATGCGGGTCTGGCTCAAGCCGGACCACATGGCGGCGTTGCACATCAGTCCCGCGCAGGTCAGGGCGGCATTGGCGGCCAACAACTACCTGGCCGCCATCGGCAGTACCAAGGGTGCGCTGGTGCAGACCTATCTCGCTGCCAACACCGATATGCACAGCGCCGAGGACTTCCGGCGCCTGGTGATTTACCAGCGGGATGACACCATCGTGCGGCTGGAGGATATCGCTGACGTCGAGCTGGGCGCCGAGGACTATGACACGCTGGTACGCTATTCCGGCCAGACCGCGGTATTCGCGGGGGTATTTCCCCAGCCCAACGCCAACATCATCGACGTCATCGGTGGTGTGCGTGTCGAGCTGGAAAAACTCAAGCAGGAGATGCCATCCGGCCTCGATGCCAGCATCGGCTATGACGCGTCCGAGTACGTCAGTGATGCGATCCACGAGGTGACCGGTACACTCGCCGACACGCTGCTGATCGTGGTGGTGGTGATCTTCCTGTTCCTGGGTTCGGTGCGCTCGGTACTGGTGCCGGTGATGGCGATCCCGGTATCGCTGATCGGCGGCATCTTTCTGATGCAGATGTTCGGGTTCACGCTGAACCTGCTCACGTTGCTGGCCATCGTGCTATCGGTGGGGCTGGTGGTCGACGATGCCATCGTCGTGGTCGAGAACGTCGAGCGCCACCTGCGCGAGGGACGCAGCCCGCGCGAAGCCGCGATGCTTGGTGCGCGCGAGTTGCTCGCCCCGGTAATAGCCATGACACTGACGTTGGTCGCTGTGTACATCCCGATCGGACTGCAGGGCGGGCTGACCGGTGCGTTGTTTCGTGAGTTCGCCTTTACCCTGGCTGGCGCCGTGGCGATATCCGGTGTGGTCGCACTGACACTGTCGCCGACGATGGCCGCCAAGCTGTTGCGCAGCGCGCAAGACGAGGAGCGGGGGCTGACCGGCTGGCTGAATCACCACTTCGATCGCTTGAGTGCGGCTTACGGTCGTGCCGTCGGCGCGACCCTCAATGCCAGGCCAGCCGTGTACCTGGTGTGGGTCGTGGTGAGCCTTTGCACCGTGCCGATGTACACCTTTTCACCCAAGGAACTGGCACCGACAGAAGATCAGAGCGTGCTGTTCGGCATCATCAACACGGCCGCCAACGCGACCACGGATCAGAACGCGATCTACGCCGAGGCCGCTGAAAAAATCATGCTGGACATACCTGAGGCGGCATTGACCTTTCAGCTGCTGTTTCCGCCGTCGATCGGTGCGACGCTGGGCGCCGATGGCTTCAGCGGCGTCGTGGTCAAGCCCTGGGCCGAGCGCAGCCGGACCGTGACCGGGATACTGCCCGAGGTGCAGGGCAGGGTGTCGCAGATCCCGGGTATCCAGGTCTTCATGACGACACCACCTGCGCTGCCGGGTGGCAGCAACTTCCCGGTGGAGTTCGTCATCACCTCAACAGCCGACTCCGCGCGCCTGCTAGAAATCGCCCAGACGATTCAGAGCAAGGCCACGGCAAGCGGCCTGTTCGCCTTTCCACCGACGATCGACCTGAAAATGGACCAGCCGCAGGCGACCGTGGTGTTCGACCGCGACCGGCTCGCCGATCTGGGTATCAAGCTGTCTGAGGTTGGCGTTGACCTTGCCGTTGCCACGGGTGGCGATTTTGTCAACCGCTTCAATATGGACGGTCGCAGTTACAAAGTGATACCGCTGGTCCGTCGCGCCGATCGTCTCAACAGCGAGCAGTTGCTGGACATCCAGGTGACAGGCCCGGATGGCCAGATGGTGCCTCTGTCGTCGATGGCAAAGATAGAGCACTCGGTCGTGGCCCGTTCGCTGAACCGCTTTCAACAGCTCAATGCGGTCAAACTTTCCGGCGTGACCACGCGCACGCTGGACGATGCACTCAAGCTGCTGGAGGAAACTGCGCAGGAGGTCCTGCCCCCCGGATACAGCTTCGACTACACGGGCGAGTCGCGCCAGCTGCGCACCGAGGGCAACAAGTTTCTGCCCGCATTCTCATTGGCGGTGCTGATGATCTTCCTGGTGCTCGCGGTGCAGTTCAATTCCTTCCGCGATCCCTTTGTGATCCTCGCCGGTTCGGTACCACTGGCGATGTTCGGGGCGCTTATCTTCACCGTGTTGAAGATGCCTGATCCAAACATGCCGTACTGGACCAGCGGATGGACCACGACCATGAACATCTATGCGCAGGTCGGGTTGGTCACCCTGGTCGGACTGATCGCCAAGAACGGCATCCTTATCGTCGAGTTCGCAAACAAGCTGCAGGAACAGGGCATCAGCAAGCTCGATGCCGTGCGCAGCGCTGCGATGATCCGGCTGCGTCCGGTGCTGATGACCAGTGTCGCCACCGTCGCCGGCCACTTTCCACTGGTACTGGTGACTGGTGCCGGTGCGGCGGCAAGAAACTCCATCGGCCTGGTACTGGTTGGCGGCATGGCCATCGGAACTCTGTTCACGCTGTTCGTGGTGCCTTCCCTGTACATGTTGATGGCGAGGAACAGGTCGGCGGAAGGGATCGAAGATCCGGCACCGTCGCAGCAGGGGCGTGTGCGGATGCCGACGGAAACAGGCGACGCTCTCGACTGAGAAGGATTGATGCCTGTGCGGCTACGGCTCCACGTCGGCGAACCATGTCTGCGGGACAGCCGCGTCAACAGGGACATCGACTCAAGCCAGGTCACGCGCCAACTGCCACCGAAGCGCCCCTGTGGGTGCTGATCGATTGCAAAGGGCGCAACATTGGGAAGCAGGTCACCGCTGTCTGTGGAACTTCCTACAGCTTGCACCTGTCGCACTTACAAGATCCGATTCAGCGGGCTACACTTTTTCGCATGGGAATCCGCCGGCACACACTGATCGCCGTATTGTTGACTTTCCTGGTTGCGCTGGGGCCGGTGGCGAATGCGCTTGCGATGAGTCATTCCTGCGCTTACGGCAACGGTGACATGCCGATGGAAGCAGGGCATGCCACCCACGCGCAGCAGCTCGTACATGCCGCGGGTGACACGGCAGTCGGCCAACGGGCAGACAAGTGCCCGGGCTGTTCACCTGATTGCTGCAACGGCGGCAGGTGTACCGGCCACGCCTGCGGGAGCGTGGTGGCGGTAGTGATGACCAACCACGACGTGCCGTTCAATTCGACTTCCGGTGACCTGTCGTCGACTGATCCACAGATGATGCCCGGCGGGCGTCTGACCTCGCTCTTCCGACCTCCCCGCACCTGACTTTTCCTTTTTCCCTGTGAATGGCCGGCCCTGAGCGGTTGGCTGTCGTTGCGTTGGTCCCTCTCCGGGACCCGTGATCTGGAAGGAAGTCGCTACCATGTCAGAGCTTTATCTTCCGCCGCGAGGTGTTGTCTCGCTGTCGCGCCGGCGTTTCGTTCAAGGATTGGCTGCCGGCGGTGCGCTGCTGGGTCTGGGTATGCACCAGAGCATCAGCCATGCCGGGCAGTTACGTGCCCGTATGGGACCGCAGGTTCTAAAGGGGTCGCGTTTCGATCTGAGCTACAGTCCCACAGCGGTCAACTTTACCGGTCAGGAGCGGTTTGCCACTGCAATCAATGGTTCAGTGCCAGCGCCCGTGCTGCGTTGGAAAGAGGGTGACGCGGTCACGCTGAACGTGACCAACAACCTTGCCGAAGACACCTCGATCCATTGGCACGGCATCGTCCTGCCCAGTACGCAGGACGGGGTGCCAAACATCAGCGATGGGTTCCGGGGCATAAAGCCCGGCGAGACTTTCAGGTATCGGTTTCCGGTGCTTCAAAATGGCACCTACTGGTATCACAGCCATTCCGGTTTCCAGGAACAGACTGGTGCCTACGGCGCGATTGTCATCGATCCGCGGGAGCCGGAACCCTTCTCTTGCGACCGTGACTATGTGGTCATGCTCTCGGACTGGTCCGACGAGGATCCCAACGCAATCTACGCCAAGCTGAAGAAGCTCTCCCACTACTACAACTTCCGTGAGCGCACGGTTGGTGAGGCAGTGGCGGAGATCGAGGACAGGGGCTGGAGCGGATTCTGGGCCAACCGCGGGATGTGGAACGAGATGCGCATGTCAGACCGCGATATCTCCGACGTCACCGGCTACACCTACACCTTCCTGATGAACGGGGTCACACCCGCCGAAGGCTGGCTCGGCCTGTTCAGCCGCGGCGACCGTGTCCGGCTGCGTTTCATCAATGCTGCGGCGATGACCTTTTTCGACGTCCGAATCCCCGGTTTGAAGATGACGGTAGTCGCCGCGGATGGACAGTATGTCGAACCGGTCAGCGTGGACGAGTTTCGCATCGGTGTCGCGGAGACCTATGACGTGCTGGTCGAGCCAAACGATGACCGTGCGTACACGGTCTTTGCCCAGGCGATCGACCGCTCCGGTTATGCACGCGGGACATTGGCACCCGACGTTTCACTGGTCGCCGACGTCCCGGCGATGGACCCTGCGCCGGTCCTGACCCATGGTGATATGGGGATGGCGATGGATCACAGCGTGCACGACATGTCCGTCAAGGACGAAAACACACCCGTGATGGCCGGGATGAAATGCGGCGCCGCCATGATGGCGGGGATGGATCGCAGTCAACACGACATGGCGACCATGGGGCAGGCGGGGAGGCCGGTGATGGGGTCCGGTGGTGCGGGGTATGGGACGGCACAAGCCATGTCCTACGACGAAGTCCGCATGGGTCCACAGGTCGATATGCTGGCGGATGCCGCGCAGTACCGACTCGATGACCCCGGCGTGGGGCTGCGCAACAACGGCCGGCGGGTGCTGACCTATGCCGACCTGTTTCGATTGGGGCCGACCGACGACCCGCGTGAACCAGGACGCGAGATCAATCTGCACCTCACCGGCAACATGAGCCGTTACATGTGGTCGATGAACGGCGTCCGGTTTGCTGATGCCGAACCCCTGAAACTGCAGTACGGCGAGCGCGTACGCATCAACCTGATCAACGACACCATGATGAATCACCCGATTCATCTGCACGGCATGTGGAGCGACCTGGAGACCGGGGACGGCAGCAGGATCCCACACAAGCACACGGTAATCGCGCAGCCGGGCGCCATGATCAGTTACCTGGTCACCGCCGATGCAATGGGCGGCTGGGCCTATCACTGCCACCTGCTCTATCACATGCCCGGAATGTTCCGGAAGGTCGTGGTCAGTTGAGGAGCCGGCAGATGAAAGAAGCCATTTACGGATTGGTGGTGGTGCTGATGCTGCCGGGATTCGTGCAGGCGGCCAGCAAGGACGACCCCGTCCTCACCAAGGTGATGATTGATCAGATCGAGGTGCGCGCCACCGACGGCCCGGATCCCTGGGTGCTCGATGCCCAGGCATGGATCGGCCAGGACCTGAACAAGTTCTGGCTGAAACTGGAGGGCGAATATCTGGACGGCAGGACCACTGAGGCTGAGGTGCAGGCGCTTTACAGCCGCGCGGTAGCCCCGTACTGGGACCTGCAGCTGGGTTGGCGACATGACATCCGGCCTGAACCGAGTCGCGATTGGCTGGCGATCGGCTTCGAGGGGCTTGCACCATACTGGTTCGAGATCGATGCTGCGGCGTTCATCGGCGAGAGCGGGCAGGTCGGCGCGCGCCTTGGTGGAGAGTATGAGTGGATGCTCACCCAGCGCTGGGTGTTGTCACCAGAAATGGAACTCAATCTGCACACCAGGAACGACGAACAGACTGGCACCGGTTCGGGGCTGTCGGATCTGGAGCTGGGACTGCGCCTGCGCTACGAGATCCGCCGCGAGTTCGCACCCTACGTCGGAGTGAATTGGACCCGGAAATTCGGCAATACAGCGGATTTTGCACGTGCCGAAGGTGAAGACACCAATGACGTCCAGATCGTTGCCGGCGTGCGTGTCTGGTTCTGAGGAGGGCTCGATCGATGCGAAGAACAATTTGGCTGGTCGCCGCAGGTATCACTCTGGCTGCCTGTGAGCAAAGCCAGGAAGATCCGAAGGCACGCTGGACTGACAGCGCTGCACCGGCGAGTGCGCCCGTTGAGCGGAGGTGGTACACGCAGGACCAGGTTATGGCAGGAGCGCCTCTGTACCGGGAGAACTGCGCGACCTGCCACAAGGAGAATGCCGAGGGCACGCCCGATTGGAAGACTCGCGATGCGAACGGCAGATTGCCACCGCCTCCATTGAACGGAACCGCTCATGCCTGGCATCACCCCATGGATATCCTGCGTAGCGTAGTGAAGCGGGGTGGCGCCCCGGTGGGCGGCACCATGCCGGCCTTTGGCGAAAAACTCGACGAGGCGCAGATCGATGCGATTCTGGCCTGGGTGCAGTCGCACTGGTCGGATGAGGTCTACAAGATCTGGTATGAGCGCGACCTGGCCTCGAGTACCGGATTGCAGTCGACACGTTAGCAATCTTGGCTGCCAGTCGCCCCACATCATGAAACCGCGATTCGCCATGATCGTTACCCTCACCCCGATCCTCTCCCGCGCGGAGGGTATCGCAAGAGGATATCTCCTTCTCCCACCGGGAGAAGGCCAGGATGAGGGAATCTTATAAATCCATGGTGTTAACCATTCAAATCCCCTCACCCCAACCCTCTCCCAGAGGGGAGAGGGGGCTTCTGCAACACCCTCCCGCCTGCGGGAGAGGGGGAGCGGGAACGCTGCGCGTTGTTTCACGTTGAGGGAGGAATTGCCATGCGTACTTTGAGCCAACCGTCGGATACGGAGAGGTTACATGTGGACCCTGTCTGTGGCATGACGGTGTCGGAAGGCAGCCCGTTGCAGGCCGAGCACGCCCATCAGACCTATTACTTTTGCAGCGAGCACTGTTTGCACAAGTTCGAGGTTGAACCCGATGCCTATGTGGGCGAGCGGAGTGCCATGCCTGCATCCGCGCATCATGGCGAGACCGAGGCGACGGTAACGCACAGGCAATACGTCTGTCCCATGCACCCCGAGGTGGTTCAGGATGGCCCCGGCAACTGCCCGAAATGCGGCATGGCGCTCGAACCGCGCGAGGCGGTGGGCGTGGAGGAGAACCCCGAACTTGCTGATATGAACCGACGCCTGTGGGTGAGCACAGCATTCGCCCTGCCGGTGTTTCTTCTGGCGATGGTCGCTGATTTGGCACCGCAGTGGCTGCCCGGCTGGCTGACAATGCATGCCGTCCAATGGCTCGAGTTTCTGTTGGCCACGCCGGTGGTGCTGTGGGGGGGCTGGCCGTTCTTCGTGCGCGGCTGGCAGTCCGTGGTGTCCTGGAACCTGAACATGTTCACCCTGATCGGGCTGGGTGTGGGCGTCGCCTGGATCTACAGCGTTGCGGCCCTGCTGCTACCGGGGCTGTTTCCACCGGCGATGCAGCACGCCGGCGGAACGGTGGCGGTCTATTTCGAGGCCGCGGCCGTGATCACCACCCTGGTATTGCTGGGCCAGGTGTTGGAACTGCGCGCGCGCAGTCGAACCGGCGACGCCATTCGGTTGTTGCTCAGACTGGCCCCGAATAGGGCACGTGTGCTGCGTGCCGATGGTACCGAGGAAGACATCCCACGCGACCAGGTCGTGCCCGGTGACCGCCTGCGCATCCGGCCGGGTGAAAAGGTGCCGGTCGACGGTGTTGTGACCGAGGGCGGCAGTTCTGTCGATGAATCAATGATCACCGGTGAGCCGATTCCGGTCGAAAAGCGCAGCGGTGATCACCTGATCGGTGCGACTGTGAACGGCACCGGCAGCCTGATCATGCGGGCCGAAAAAGTCGGCAGCGACACGCTGCTGGCCCAGATCGTACAGATGGTCGGGGAGGCGCAGCGATCGCGGGCGCCCATTCAGCGGCTGGCCGATGTCGCTGCCAGGTGGTTCGTACCCGCGGTGGTGCTGGTCGCGTTGTTGGCGTTTGCGGTATGGGCGACGGTTGGCCCTGAGCCGCGCCTGGGACATGCGATCGTCAATGCCGTGGCGGTGCTGATCATCGCCTGCCCCTGTGCGCTGGGTCTGGCCACGCCGATGTCGATCATGGTCGGTACCGGCAAGGGTGCCGGCATGGGCGTGCTGATCAGGAGCGCCGAGTCCCTGGAGGTGATGGGGCAGGTGGACACGCTGGTGGTCGACAAGACCGGCACCCTCACCGAGGGTCGACCGGGGCTGGTCAGTGTGCAGAGTGTTCAAGGGTTCGAGGAAGACGAGGTGCTACGCCTTGTCGCCAGCCTGGAACGGGCCAGCGAGCATCCCCTGGCTGCAGCCATCGTCCGCGGTTCGAAGGAAAGAGGGCTCGCGTTGACGCCCGCCGATCAATTTGAGTCGATCACCGGTCGGGGGGTGACAGGCAGGGTCGATGGCCGGGCGGTGGCGCTGGGAAATCCCGGCCTGATGCAGGTCCTGTCGATCGACGCGGACAGTCTGTCTGCAGAAGCGGAGTCCGGGCGTGCGCAGGGGCAGACCGTGATGTTCGTTGCGGTCGACGGTCATGTCGCCGGATTGATCGGCGTAGCCGACCCAATCAAGGCGTCGTCGGCGGATGCCATCGCCGCACTTCACCGCGAAGGGTTGCAGGTCGTCATGCTGACCGGAGACAACCGCACCACTGCCAAAGCGGTTGCAGAACGGCTCGGGATCGACCGGGTCGAGGCCGAGATCCTTCCGGACCAGAAGGCTGAGATCGTCAGGCGGCTCCAGGCCGAGGGGCATACGGTTGCGATGGCGGGTGACGGCATCAATGACGCACCGGCTCTGGCCCAGGCGCATGTCGGTATCGCCATGGGGACAGGTACGGATGTCGCGATGGAAAGCGCCGGAATGACCCTGGTCAAGGGTGATCTTCGCGGAATCGTGCGCGCCCGGCGCCTGAGCAGGGCGACCATGCGCAACATCCGGCAGAACCTGTTCTTCGCATTCGTCTACAACACCCTTGGTGTGCCGGTGGCGGCCGGGGTCTTGTATCCTGTATTCGGCCTGCTGCTCTCGCCGATGATAGCCGCGGCAGCCATGAGCCTCAGTTCGGTGTCGGTCATCGGCAATGCCCTGCGCTTGCGGCACACCCAATTCTAGCGGGAGGTGGAAGGTCATGTTTGAAGGACACGGGCTATGAAACTGATACGGGCAATCCAGGCCTGGGGCACGCCCCATTTCCGTGATGAGCTGACGGCAGAGATCGCGTGCATGGGAGTGGCTGAATGGCCTCTGCAACAGGCGTTGCGCTCGGGCAACTATGTGCTTGACCAGCCGCCAACCGTGATGATCAACGGTGTCGACGAAAACGGGGAAGCCATCGTGGTGCGGGTCGGGTTGTTCTTTGCCGTTGCCGACGCCGGGTCCTGCTGCAACGGCGACCCCTCACAGGTCGAACCACATGAGGAATATTGCGTGGTTCAACTGACCGTCGATCGTTCAACCGGGGAAACCCGGGTAGAGCTGTTGGACACCTGAAAGTTCCGCCTGCCGGGCCCTCGGCCGGGCGTCAGCCGGTGCTCCAGGCGCGCGGTCGCTGAAACCCGGCGATCTTGCAGGCCTGTTGCATGTAGCCATAGGGGAACAACTTGAAAAGGTGCTCTTTTGCGCGTTTTTTGTCGAGTTCGCCTTGCGCGACCAGGAAGTCGACGACGTGACGCACGTCCGGCGCGACCCCCTCGCTCGCCAGGTGGCGCCGCATGAAATGCAGGATGTTCCAGTGCTCGCCGTTCAGATTAAGGCCCGTCTCGCGGGCCACCGCCTCGGCCACCGCGTCGCTCCATTGTCCCGGATCGAACAGATAGCCCTCACTGTCGCGGCGCAGTTGCTCAGTCGTCAGCATTGAATCCTCCTGGTTCAGTCGTCCACGCGGACAAGATAAACAGGCGCGAGAGTGGCGGTAAAACGATTATTTCCGGTGCTTGATATCAAGGATGTCGATATCCAATCTGGCCGGGGTGTGGTCGCTTGCCCGAAAAGTGCCGAGCGTGATTCATCCCCGCGTGTGCGGGGAACACTTCCCCACGTACACTCCGGCGCGGATCTCCAGCAGCCAGATGGCGAGCCGACCGCGAAGCCTGGGTGGGGCGTTTTCAAGCACGATGACCAGCATCGCCGATGGACTCCGGGTTGGGGATAGCGGGGCCGACTTGCTCTTCGAAACGCTCGGGCGGATCGATTTCTCCGGCGGCGAGCATGTCTTCGATACCGGGGATGATTTTTTCCAACAGGCGCGATTCGCGGAATACGTCGCGGCAGGCGATGCGCACTTGTTGTTCGGGGTTGTGCGGTTTGCGGGCGGCGATGCGCTTGTAGGTTTCGCGCACGCGCGCGCCTTCGATGCCACGCAGCTGTTCCACGGAACGCCGCTGCGGCGGCTCTTCGCCGAAGCGCAGCGCGTACATTTTGCGCACGACTTTGAGCCGCAGGCTGTCGTCGAGCGCGAGTCGGGCCTGATAGAGCAAACGGTCGGCACGCGCACCGCCAGGCTGGCCGGCGGAATACAGCCGCCCCCCGGCTTCGCCAATCCATACCAGCAGTGTGCCGACGAGTGCGGCGAGCGCGCAGGCCATGTGCGATACACGCGTTCCGGGTTCGAGCATCAAACACGCGACCCCACCCACTGGGATATGCGTACGCACGCCGTTTTTATCGACGACGACGAACGCGCCGTCGAGCACGTCGAGATGGCCACGTTCGATGTAGAGGATGGACAGCCGTTCTTTGATCGGAAGGGGTTTGAGCGGTGGAAGGAGGTCGGCCATCAGTAAAAATCATCCTCGCGCTGATGCCTTATTGCCAGAATCGTGACAGTTTCGGCGTCCTCAATCTCGAATAAGGCTACGTAACCCGTCTGGCCGAACTCGATCACCATCTCACGCAAAAACGGGTGCTCCGGCGCAACCTTGCGGCAGGCAAATGGAAAGCTCTGCAAAAATCCGAACGCCTTGGCAATGGTTTCTCGCGCCCGTTCGGCTGCTCGCAGATCGCGAGCCGCCAGAAAGTCGAACAGGCGCTGCAAATCGTCCGCTGCACGCGGCGCGAGTCGTAGCCGGTAGCTCACCGCGCTTTGGTTGCCCGATTGCTGCGTGCGGCGTCCAGCGAGGTGTCCAGGCGGGCCAGCATCGCTTCCGCGCTTACGTACTCGCCCGACGCGCGCGCTTCCTCTCGCGTCTGCAAGCCGCGCGCAATGAACTCGCGCTGAGCCTCGCGCCGCTCGATGTTCAGCTGCACTGCCTCCAGCACAAAGCCCGAGAGCGTTTCGCCTTCGCGCAGCAAGGATTCAGCGGCAGCACGTAGCGCGCCATCGACGCGCAGAGGGGGGAGCGTGGCGGTTTTCATGGTCGATCCTCTTTGCGATGCATATGCGATGCAGTGTAGGCTGTTGTGAGCTGTGTGGGCAAGCCTCATAGGCGACGCACCAGCAGCAAACCGCAGCCGAAGGCTTTGGCCGGGCCAACGCCATTTTTCAACAACAACGCGAGCGACTCGGCTGCCGTGATCCGTAGTACGCCTTCAAACGTGCAGGTCGCCAGTTTGCTGGCGCCGTTGCCCTTGCGGAAATACAGCGGCGCATGAGGTAGCAGTTCGACGTTTTCCAGTTCGGCAACGTCGGCCAGTTTGCGTGCCAGCCGTATTGGGGCGGCAGCAGTGAATGGGTCGCCGTGCATTTGAGGATTTAGACTAGGTTTTAGAGCTGCCTGTGCGGCAGTGAACCTCGACCACGCCGTTAACACGAATTACGTTTCAATCCGCGCCCCCGCGGGGGGGGCGACAACCGATATGGGGCTAAGGTCCGAGGGAACCGGGTTTCAATCCGCGCCCCCGCGGGGGGGGCGACTCGCGCAGAACGCCGTGTACGTCTGCGCCTACAAGTTTCAATCCGCGCCCCCGCGGGGGGGGCGACCGCCGGCCGGCTGCCCGATGCTGACGACGCCTATGTTTCAATCCGCGCCCCCGCGGGGGGGGCGACCGCTCCATCATAACTTTTTGATCTGTAGAGCGGGTTCGCGCCCATTGCGCGAACCAAATCTTGATGTGGCCGTTGGTTAATGCTTTCTCGTCGGCCGTATCCGGTTAGTTGTTGATTCTCAAGTTGTAAAAGAGCCGCGCGAATCCGCCGGGAAACCTCCGGGTGCTTCGGGTTCGCGATCAGACAATTAGGGGCCCATACGGGTCGTATCCGGGTTTGGTGCCGACATGCTCAACACGTCGCTTCCAATTGGCGCCGAGAAAGTAGAACCGCAGGCTGTCGTGATCCAGTTCCATCTCGGCGATCAACTGCTGTTTGAGGTACGTCCATTGTGCAGGATCGACAACACACTCAAACACAGAATACTGCACGCGTTGTCCGTAATCCTGGCAGAGTTTGGCGATACGGCGGAGCCTTTTCTGACCGCCTTCACTCTCTGTTCGGACGTCGTAGGTTACCAGTACCATCATAAGCTGATACCTCAGCGCCAAATGAACGCCGGGTAGGCGTCCAGGTTGCCTCGCAGGAAATTGGCGAGTAGGAGTGCCTGCAGGTGAGGAATCAAGCCGATCTCCACGGTCTCGTCCAGATAGGGGTGACGTAGGGTCTCGCGCTTTCGTTCCTGCCAGGCGACCAGTACGGCTTTGCGGGTATCGTCGTCCATGCTGACTGCACCGCTTTCGGTGGTAGTGAATCCGCTGGCCTTTAACTGCTTGCGGTTGATGAGCGCCAACACCAGACGGTCGGCCAGCGGCGCGCGCAATTCTTCCATCAGGTCGAGCGCCAGCGCAGGGCGGCCGGGTCGATCGCGGTGCAAAAAGCCGACCGCCGGATCGAGTCCGACCCCTTCGAGTCCGGCAGCGATGTCATGGCGCAGCAGCGTGTAGATGAAGGACAGCAGGGCATTGGTGGCATCGCGTGGTGGGCGACGATTACGCCCTTCGAATCGGAAGACTTCGTTTCCACCAAGAATCAGGTGGTCAAATACCTCGAAGTAGGCGCGGGCGGCGGCACCTTCATAACCGCGTACAGTGTCGATGTCCATCGGTTCGTGGCGCACTCGTCTCAACAGGGTGGCCAAATGATCGACGGCGGCTTGCACAGGTTGGTTGGGTGCTTCGCCAGATCTGTCTCGTAAGCTACGCTGCAGGACAAAACGGCTGTTGGCGATCTTCGCGGCAATCAGTGTTGCAGCGATGTCGGCAGCAGACTGTGGATCGTCACTGGTGCGGTACTGCGCACGCCGCAGGAGGACATTGCCCGATACAGGCCCCTCGATGCGGGCAAGAAATCGTCCATGCTCGGTGAAGAAGTTGAGCGAGACACCGCGCTCCGCGCACAGCCCCATCAGTGGCGCGCTGGCACTGACCTGGCCGAAGCCAATGATGCTGCCCAGTGTGTGGATCGGCAGGCGCAGCTTGGTCTCTTGCTCGACGCGCACCAGTACGTTTTCTCGCTCGCGTGCAAGCCAGGCGCCCTGGGTTGTGACGTAGAGGGTGTTGAGCAGACGTCTCATGTGTCGAGCATCCGGTTCAGGTATGCTTTTGCGCTCGCCCTGTCGGGTGAGCAGATCTCGCGCAGTGAACAGTGATCGCACTTCGGCCCGGGTTCGGGTGGCGGTGTGTCGCCATTCTCGAACAGAGTGTGGGTGGCGACCGCCAACGCATGGGTTTTTTCACGCAATCGCTCATCAATGGCTACTCGTTCGCGCCGGCGCGGCTTGCCATAAAAGACGCCGCCCTCATACACCGACACGCTCAACATCTCCTCCAACGCCATCGCCTGGGCACACAGTTGGATGCGATCCCAGTCATCCGCCTTGGAGCGGCCGCGCTTGTATTCCACGGGATAGGGCTGCCAGCGTCCCGCGCGCCCTGGTAATACGCAGCCGCCTTGTGCCACCTTGTGAAACTCCACCACGTCGGCGACGCCACTGACACGCAGTTGGGTGCAGGCCAGACGCAAGCTGCGGGCAATATGCAAATCGCCCCGTTGCTCCGATTCGCCATCGTTGACCCGCTGGTGCAGCAACTGTCCCTCAGCGGTGAAGCGGTTCTCTGCCCACTGCTGCTCGATGTGAATCAACGCGAACTGGCGCGGGCAGTATGCGAAGTGTTGCAGCGCGGAGATGGGCAGGAACGAATCCTCCTGCCCCTTTGGAGTGACGACGCTCACGCTTCCGGGCCTTAGCTATGCCGAATCAGCACAACGCCATTACCCAGTGTCTTATCTGCGCCAGGTGCGACCACGTCGTCGATGGGTGAGCCATCGAACAAGACACGGTAGTCGCTGAAATCACGCGCCGGTGTGCTTGTATCGGTCCGTTCGATGGCAACACGGTCGAACAGCGTATGGGCCGGGGCGTTGCCGAGGCGGTCGTCGTGCTTGAAGAGCAGCAACCCGCGGGAACTCATCTGACCACGTGCGGCGGAGTGGTCGTGCTCGAACATCTGTTCTAGTGATTTCCACAGCAGTTCAAGGTCATCGTCGGAGAAGCCAGTCTGCTCGGCCAGCGGGGCGCTGACGAAGCCGTGGGCGCGGTAGAGGCCGTAGGGGACGGTGAATTTGCGGCCCATGGTGCGGTTGTCGCCCTGTTGCTTTTCGGCCTCGGCGTCGGTGGTCACAGCCATGCGCGTAATAGCGTGCTCGGATGAAACGACCGGGTCGATGGAACGGCCGAAGGTGATCTGCACCGGGCCGCGCACCTGTCCGCAGTTGGTCCCGGTCGACATCACCGCGCCGAAGGTCCGCACGTCGAAGAAGTTCCGGCACATCCAGCCACGCGCCTGCTCGACCTGATCGCCCGTACCCTTGCGCTTGCCCTCCTTGCCTGCCGCGTCGATGCCCAGCGCCTGATAGGCGCGTTCGTGCTGCTGGTTGAGCACGGCCTTCTCCTTCACATAGATCTCGAACGGCGGCTGCTCGCCGTGTGCGAGGCCGACGAAGTTGCGCACCTTGCGTTTCAGGCAGACGTCGGTGACCAGACCATGACCAGTTTCTGCATCAACTCGGGGCAGGTTGCCCGCATCGGGGTCGCCGTTGGGGTTGCCGTCTTTCACATCGAACAGATAGATGAAGTCATAGCGGTTGTGCATGGGGGTCACTCCTGATTGGGGTTGGTGGATTCCGCTTTCTTCGCGCCGTCGAACAGCGCCTTGCGCTGGTGGTAGTAGCCAATGGCGAACAGCGCCTGTGATTCAAGATTGAGGTGCGCGGGCATGGCATCGAGGCCGTCGATGATCTCCTGGGCGCGTTTTTCGAAGCTGACTTTGGCGCCGATCTCCATCTTGCCCAGGTGGTGCTGGTAGGTGCGCAGCAGGCGCGGGAAGACCATCGCCGGCGTGGCCGAGGCGCTGCTGTAGAAGCGGTCGCGGATGCTCGCGCCTACATCGCCCAGCGCCCGATATTGCGCCCCTTCCAATACGGCGAACAGCCGCCCGAGCCGGTAGGCCGGGTCGGTTCTATCAGTATCGAGACTCACGGGGATTCCTCCTTGTCGATTGGGCTTTCGGATCAGCCACGCCTTGAGGATCGCGGCGCGGCAGTAGTTGATGACGCGATCGGCGCGGATACGGCGGATCACCGCGTGGGCCAGAGCGTCGGGATAGGGGGTGCCATCGAGGATGGCGCGCATCAGGGCGCCGCCGAGCAGGGGTGGGATGTCCTTGCTCTCTCGCGCCGTCTCGCGCAGCAGCATCCAGATCGGCGGAAACTCGGGGTCAGGCCGTTTGCTGCCGGCACCGAACTGGCGAACGATACCCAGCGCGTCGTGGTGCGCCTTGAGCCGATCGAACAGCCCGCCGAGCGTGCCGGTGTGCCAGAAGCGTACCGACAGGCGTGCGGCGTTGGGGGCGAGCCCGAGCAGGTGGATCGGGGTCTGCGGGTCGTCGCCCAGGGCGCGCAGCTCTCCACCGCCCTGACGCAGCGCCTGCAACAGCACCCGGGTCTGCTGTAACCTGGCATCGTCCTGCGCCTCATCGATCCCGCCGGTCAGCAGGCCGGCCAACCACTCTTCGGCCACCGTCGGTTGGTCGGTCCAAAAAACCACCGTGGTGTCGCCGACGCTCAGGCGGTGACGCTGACTGCGCGGCCCACTCAATACCGCGTTCAGGGCGGTGCAGTAGTGGAACGCGGCGCGCTCCGATACCGGAGCGTTGAGGCTTTGGTCCTTACCGTAGGAGGTAAAGGCGTCGCAGTTGAACGAGACCAGCAAGGCCCCCGACGACTGCGCCCCGCCGATGCCCTTGATCTTTGGCTCATGGGTACGGGCAGGGACCGAAAACGCGCCGGTTACCAAGCAGCGGCTGCCTCGACCGGCCGCGTAGTCGCCGCCCTGTTGTGCGTCCCACCAGGCGCGCACGGCCGGGGTCTGGTGGACAAATCGCGATTCGCCGATGAGTTTGAACACCCCGAAGCCGCTGTCGAGCTCCCCGAGCAGCGGATGGTCGGCGCACTGGGCCGGTTGCCATTGTTCAAGAAAGCGGCACACAGCACTGAATGCGGGGTCGTCGATCTCGCGCTCGATCTGCAGGTGACGTGCGCGGAATGCGGCGAACGACTCGGCGGTGCGGCCACAACGCTTCTCGAAATCCGCCTCCGACTCCTTCGCACCGCGTTCGCCGGTGTGGCCGAGCAGATAGGCGCTGTTGTCCCACAGCAGGCAGGGATTGATACCTGATCCGGATGGCTTCGACTGGCCCGGCACCGACAGCTGGCGCGGCACCGGCTTGCGACCGCGGTCGTCGCGTACGTCCTGGACTTCGTGCAGCCGCCCGTCGGGGTGGAGGACCACGGCGAACGCGATCTTCTGCGTGCTGTAACCCTCCGCCGCAATCGCATAGGCGCGATCAGCGGCCAACCGGCCGTAGAGCTGATCGAGGGCTTGCAGGATCATGCCACCGTCCCCCCGGTCGTGCTCAGACATTGCCGCACGTCCATCACCCCATCGACCATGCGGGCGCGAAAGAAGTGCGGGGTCATGCCGTCGGCGAAGTCGATGTCGTGCAGCATAAAACCGAGCTCACGCGCGCCCTTGAGTTCCTCGGGGCATTCGGGCCACTCGTCCACCGGCTCGAAGTGGGCAGCGAATTCACGGGTCCCGAGATAGGGGCGATGGAAGCACTGCCCCTTTTTTAGGCGGCGGTTGAAGATGTCGAGGTGCTTGCCGGCCGGCTCGGGGTTGGCGTGGCCGTCTTCCTCGGTTGCGTCAAGGATCTCGAAGCGGGCCTCGATGCCATAGCAGACGTCCTTGAGCAATAGCGAGGCGCGTTGCTGGCGGTCCTCGTCGACATAGAGGGCCAGCACCTTGCCTTTGACACCGCCTCCCTTCATCGCCGTCTTGATGTTTCCGACCGGGATCTTGCTCGCCACCTCGTTGCGCCGGATGTTAGTGAAGCGGATTGGGCTGAAGACCCGGATGCGGTCGATCACCCAGCGGATCTGCGGCTTCCAGTAGATGGCCTCCAGGATGCCGCGCGCGCCGGAGGGGGTCATCACGTCGTAGGAGACGCGCTCGGCCTTCATCTCTGGACGGGTCCAGCAGGCGTAGTCGCCCCGGACCAGCAGTTGCACGCCTTGTGTCATGGTTCCTCCTTCACACAATGGTGTCGTTGGGGTCGTAGAGCGGGTCGGCGTCGAGGCGCAGACCCAGCTCCGCGTGATAGTGGAGTTGCGGGGTAGTGAGTACCGCGAAGCGATAGCAGAGGGTCTCGATCAGGCCGTCAGCCTGCGCCTGTTGCCAGAGCCGCTGCGAGACGGTCACCGTCTGGCGTTGCAGGCGGCGTGACAGCTTACGATCGGGGTAGAGCTTGCGGTCATGCAGCCGGCGCAACTCGTCGACCTGTTTGCGGCTCGGCTCGTCCCAGCCGATGACGATGGGTCGCTGGGCGTCGTCGATGAAGCGGAAGCACTGTGCGATGCTGGCGAAGTCGCAGTCGAGGGGCAGTTCGCGGGCGCCGAGCCGAAAGCCGTCGCAAATCAAATGTTTGTCCCAATTCTGCTGGTGTTGCCAGTAGTGCAGGTCGAAGTAGTGCTCGATGGCGTCGAGCCCTAGCAGGTCGGCGTGGCGCGCGCTGCCGATCACCTGGCTGGCGGCGTTGGCACCGCTCTTGAGGGTGCCGAACAGACGTTGGTACTCGGGTTCCTCAGGCAGGAAGATCCAGGCGACCGCCTCATCCAGCCGGCCCTCGCGGTTGCAGCGCCCAGCCGCTTGGGCGATGGCGTCGAGGCCGGCCAGTGCGCGCCAGACGACCGGGAAATCCACGTCGACGCCGGCTTCGATGAGCTGGGTCGCTACCACCCGACAGGGTTGCCCTTCCTGCAATCGCTGTCGGATTTCGTTCAGTTTCCGGCTGCGATGCTCCGGGGTCATTGCGGCGCTGAGGTGGTAACAACCTTCCACGCCAACCTGATCCTTCAATGCCTGATACAAAGCGGCGGCGTGACGGCGGGTGTTGACGATCGTGAGTCCCTGCTCACCCTCGGCCATCCGCTCTGCCAGCGTGCCGCAATCCAGGATCCCGGCGTCGCGCACACTAACTCGCTTTAGCTGCCTGTAGAGAGTGGGGGCGTCGTCGATGATCAGTGTTGACGCCGCCAGTCCGATCGGGAATTCGTCCCGCCGCTCGATCGCCGGCTGGGTGGCGGTGCAGAGCACCACCGTGCAGCCATATTGTTCCACCAGCAGTTGCAGCACCTTTAGGCAGGGTTTCAACAGTGTCACCGGCAGGGTCTGCGCCTCGTCGAGGATGATGGTCGAGCCCGCGATGCGATGCAGTTTTCGGCAGCGCGAGGTCCGGTTGGCAAACAGCGACTCGAACAGCTGCACGTTGGTGGTAACGACCAGGGGCGCGTCCCAATTCTCGGTGGTCAGCCGGGTGCGGCTGGTTTCGATCTCTGGGTCGAAGTTGGAGTGGTGTTCGAGGATCAGTTGGTCGCTCGGGGTGGGGTAATCGTCGAACACGTCGCGGAACACCTCAGCGGTCTGTTCGATGATACTGGTGAAGGGGATGGCGTAGATTACCCGGTCGAGATCGTTCGCCGCACAGTGGCGCAGCGCGAAGGCGAGCGAGGCGAGGGTCTTGCCGCCGCCGGTTGGGACGGCCAGTGAGTACAGACCCGGCCGGCCCCCGGCTTTCGCGCGGCAGGCGGCGAGCACGTCGGCGCGGGCCTCCGCGACAGTTCCCTTCGCGGCGGGGAAGCGTGCCTTCATGTGATGGGCTAGGTGGCGGTCGAGGGCGGTGAAGTCCGCCCGGCCTGTTGGCCTCTGTGCGGCCTGTTCGGGGTTCATGAAAGATTCAGTGGCAAGGAAGTCTGCATCCACCAGACAGGAGAAGAGCATGCGGGTGGCGAACCCAAGTTGAAATGCAACGTCCTGTCGTGAACCGGACATGAGCGCGGGCATTGCCGTCTCTGGCGCCTGCAGCAGTTGTTCCGAGGCGGGGTTCCGCCAAGGCGGGAGATCAGCCTTGCACAGCCGGGCTGTCAGGCTGGCGTGCTGGTCGTGTATTCCGTCCAGCAAGCCGGCGTGATGACCTGCGATCGCGTAGGCGACCATTGCATTGAAGGGTGGTGGCAGGGTGGCCATGGCATGTTGGGCGCCGGCGGTGCTGTGGTCGACCTTGCCCGTCTTTTCGCCTTCGTGGCTGTCACCTGCAGCATTGCGCAGGTAGCGCTGGAAGGCATCGGAAAACTTTCCGAGATCGTGCCAGCGACCGGCCAGGTACCCAAGGACAGCAAACTCATGCAGGCTCCTGAATACTCGACGGGAGAACGTTAGGGCGCGACGGGAGACGCGGTGGATATGGCCGTTTCCTCCAGTCAGTGGTTCCCAAAGCCCAATATCGTTGGGATGGATAGGGTTGGAGTGCGCAAGGAGGAGCGATTTTTCTTCTTGTTGCTTGTTCATTGCGCTGCCTCGACTCGTGGAGTCGACGTTGCTGTTGCGAGCAGAGCGGCAGCGGTATTGGCGATGGGAATGTCCCAATAAAGCTGCTGACGCCCTGCGTCGGTGACGTATTTGACCCGGTCGCCATCGACCAGCACCCGGCAGTGTTCCAGGTAATAGAGATGGGCCCGCTTCGAGTGAATGATGGTATTTAGTTCGGATGGAGTGAAGTCGTCCATTTCTCTTTTCATTCCGCGATTAATCGTTCAATGCTTCCTGCCCGAGGGTGGCGCCCGAACCCTCGTGGGTATCTTCCTGGGTATCCGAGCACGTTCTTGGCCGCTTTGGCCAGTGGCTCGACGGCGCGGATGCATTCGACGGCATAGATGCGCAGGGCTTTCTTCTCGTGGCACCAGGCGTCGAGATACCAGTTGTCGCGGTAGTAGGCGAGACGTTGAGGGGAGAGTTCGCGGGTGCTGATGTCGTCTCGTCCGCGGTTGTAGTAGTCGATTCTTAGCCGGTACCTTTGCAGAACGGCGCCGGCGACGATCTGGAAATGTCGTAGGTTCTTGCGGCGCGCGGCCATGGCCAGGAGGCGGATGCGGCCGGCCTCGCCCGCACCGAGGTGCCGGCTGGCGAGTAACTGGTCGATGCGGGTTTGCAGGGGACGCAGGTGGTCGTCGAGCAGGCCCGGTTCCAGTGTGTCCAGCAGGTGTTTCAGCGTGACCAGCGCGAGCAGTTCGTCGGCGGTGAACCACAGGCCGGGCAAGGCGAAGCGGCCGTCGGTGGTGTCGTAGCGGTAGCCACCGCGTTCCTTGTCGTGGATGAGCGGGGCGTTGAGTTTGTAACGCAGGTCGGCGATCAGACGGCCGAGCGTGGCGCGTGCATAGCCGTGCTCGCCAGTCAGGTTGGCGAGGGATATGCCTGTCCGTCGGCCATCAAGCAGGCGGTGTAGCCGATAGAGTTCGTCGAGTTTGCTCAAGGATCTGGACGATGAGTGAAATTCTTTGTTCGCATGTTTTTTGTTATGGCGTTGAGCCGACCTGTTTTGCCGAGTGTACCCGGATGGCCATGTGCAGCGGCTAGAATCTGCCTTTGCCCAAGTGATTGGCCCGCAGATCCCGCCTGCTTTCTCTCGACCTCATCGCGGCCATCGCCACCACCCCCGGGCGCGACGGCGTCGCGGTGGTGCGGCTTACCCGGGTGCCCGCGCCTTGCCTCGCGTCGAGCCTTACCACAACAGTTCGACGCGAGTGACGCGCACCTCCGGCATGTGCGCCGAAAGTACCTTTTGGCAGCTGCGCCAGCGCTCCGTTATGATTCGGCCTCTATGCGTCTGTCGATCTTCAGCAAACTCTTCCTCAGCCATTTCGCGGCCATTGTGCTGGTCTCCGGTAGCGTCGGAAGCTATTTCTATTTCAGCGCCATCGATAATCTGATGCAGGCGCTGCGGTCACGGCTGCAGAACAGCGCAGCGTTGATCAGCCAGGGACTCGATGTCAGGGATCTGGACCAGATTCGGGGTGTCGGGGATATGGCCACGCCGGTGTACAGGCAGTACATCGAAAGCCTGCGCGCATTCGCCAACGCCAACCCGGATATCGCTTTCATCTATGTGATGCGCAAGGAAGGTGAACGCGTCAGCTTCGTGCTCGATTCGGATGCCGACCGGCCCGCGGTGGCCGGTGAGGAATACCCGCACCGCATCCCGGCAATGATGGAGGGTTTCGTTCGACCGTCGGTCGACGAGGTGATAACCGGTGATCGTTGGGGCTATTTCCTGTCCGGGTATTCGCCGTTGAAGTCGGGTGTCGGACAGTACCTTGTCGGCATCGATATGTATGCGGACAGGGTGCAGGACAAGTTCGAGCAGATCCGGCTGGCAGGTCTGTTGTCCCTGGCGTTCTCCCTGCTGCTCGCCGCGATTTTCAGCAGTCTGCTGTCGCGCAGTTTCACCCGGCGCATCCGCAACCTGTCGCAGCGTTTCACGGCGGTGACCCCGATTGATGCGACGGCCATCCCCGAGGCTGCCGGCGACGAATTAGACCAGCTGTCGATGTCGTTCGATTTCATGGCAACCCAACTGACCGCCAACCAGCAATCGCTTCAACATGCGCGGGATGAACTGGAAAAGCGGGTTGACGACCGCACGGTCGAGCTGGTGCGCGCCAACGACAGCCTGCTGGAGGAAATCGCAGAGCGGCGGCGGGTGGAACAGCGCCTCGAAGCGGCCTCGCGCACCGACTATCTGACCGGGGTGCTGAACCGTCGGGCCATGACGCGACGGCTGGAGCAGATCGCCGGCAGGTCTGCCGAGGAATTCTGCGTCATTCTGATGGACATCGATCACTTCAAGCAGGTCAATGACCGCCACGGCCACGACGCAGGCGATCAGGTGTTGCTGCGGATCGTCGAGGAGATGCGCCTTGGCCTGCGTGAGACCGACGAACTGGCCCGATGGGGCGGTGAGGAATTCCTGTTGCTCCTGCCGCAGACTGCAATCGCTGCGGCTACCAGTCTTGCCGAGCGACTTTGCAGTCGGCTTGCAGCGGCGACGATCGACCTGGCGGCGCAACGGCTCACCGTCACCGGCAGTTTCGGGGTGGCGCAGTATCGTCACGGAGAAGATCTGGATGCCTGCCTGAAGCGCGCGGACGAGGCGTTGTACAGCGCCAAGGCACTGGGGCGAAACCGCGTGGTGACGTCCCCGAACTGACCGCCCGGCCGGTATCCGACAGGCGCGGTCATCTGACTATCGCAACCTTGCAGACTCGGAAGGACCGGGATGTCCCGGTGTCAGTGATTGGAGGTTGATGTGTTCAAAAGCGGTTTCCTGATTCTTGTTTCCTCGATGCTGGTGGGAGGCTTGTGGGCCGGCGTCGCCGGTGCGGATGATGCCGCCGATCAGCGGGCGCTGTCGCTCGAAATGAAGCCCTGGACCGGCGATTTCAGCGGCATGAAGGAACGACGTGTGATTCGTGCGCTGGTACCGTTCAGTCGCAGCCTATATTTCAACGACCGCGGTCGCGAGCGCGGCCTGAGTGCCGAAACGATTCGCGATTTCGAGACCTTCATCAACAACAAGTACAGGAAAGACCTCGGCAAGCGGCCAATTACCGTTGTCTTGATCCCTACCACGCGTGACAGGCTGCTGTCTGGCCTCGTCGAGGGGAAAGGCGACATTGCGGCAGGGAATCTCACGGCGACCACCGAACGTCGGGCGACTGTGGATTTTTTCGCCCCGGACGACGGTGTTACGGTGCGTGAGGTGCTCGTCACGGGGCCGGCGTCGCCGCAGATTGCAGTCACCGATGACCTTTCGGGAAAGACGGTGCATGTGCGCCGTGCGGCAAGCTATTACGACAGCCTTGTGGCGCTGAATGCGCGCCTCGTCGAAGCTGGCAAGCCTGCGGTGAACATCGTGCTGGTGCCGGATGCGCTCGAAGATGAGGACATGATGGAGATGTTGAACACCGGACTGTTGCAGGCAATCGTGGTGGACGACTGGAAGGCGGCGATGTGGGGGCAGGTCCTGCCGAAGATCAAGGTGCACGATGAGATCGTGCTGCGTGAAGGTGGAAAGATCGGTTGGGCATTTCGCAAGGGCAGTACGGAGCTGAGCGCGGAAGTCCAGGACTTCCACAAACGCCACCTGAAAAAGCAGGGCGTTACCGCGTACCGGCTCAAACAGATGATGAATCGCGTCCGCCAGATCAAGGATCCGACGGGCGCCAAGGAATGGCAGCGATTCGAAGACACCATCGCTATCTTCAGGGAACGCGGAGAGCAGTACGGCTTCGACCCGCTGATGTTGGCGGCACAGGGATTCCAGGAATCCCGCATCGACCAGAATGCCCGCAGTCACGTTGGCGCGGTCGGAATCATGCAGATAATGCCGGCGACCGGCAAAGAGCTGGCGGTGGGGGATATCCACCAGGCTGAACCGAACATACATGCAGGCGCGAAGTACATGGACAGACTGATGACCAGGTATTTCCAGGATGCGCATTTCAGCGAAAATGACCGTACCCTCTTTGCATTCGCCAGCTATAACGCCGGTCCGGGAAATATCTCGAAAATGCGCAAGCTTGCCGCGCAACGCGGGCTCGATCCGGACAAGTGGTTCAACAATGTCGAGATGGTTACCGCAGAGAAGATCGGCCTGGAGCCGGTCACCTATGTCCGCAACATCTACAAGTACTATGTTTCCTATCGCTTGACCGTCGAGGCGCGCGAGGCCGGGTTGCGTGCGCGCGAAGATATCAAGAAAAATACGGCACGGTGACGCGTTGGCCGTGCCCTGCTTCGGCCTGAACCGTCGGCGCATGCCGGACGGTATTTCGATGCGGGGCCGGCTGCCGAACCCGGCCCGAGGCACACTTTCACATTCCCGATCCGTTCGCCTTGGCCCGGTACCGGCCGGTCCAGTTGCAAGTCACATCCTGTCTGAGGAGCAAGAGCATGCCCTTTCGTGTCGTTAAACATCTTGCGATCGCCTGGCCAGGGCTGTTGCTGGCACTGTTGCTGTCAGCCCCGGGTTATTGCGATACGGATGGCCGAACGAATCCGGTGGCCGCCGAGACGCTGACGACGCTTGCCAACATCATCAGTCTGCGCATCTCTCTGCAGGACGATATCAAGGATATCAAGGCGCGGATTGCGCAGGCCCAATCGGACCCGGAGCGGGCGGGGTTGCTCAGGGATCTGGAGAAGGCGGAAGCAGATCTGCAGACCGTCAGCAGAAACTTCGAAAGTGTTGCCACCGGGGTCGATGCCAGCAAGCTGCGTGCTGAAACGACCGAGGCATTCGACTTTCAGAAAGAGATCTTCGCGCTGTTGCGACCGGCGATAGATGAGATGAAGGAGATGACTGCGCATGTCAGGCAGAAGGCCGACCAGAAGGAGAAGATCGCTTACTACGAAGAGCGGCTGCCGATCATCCGGCAGGCTATCGGCAACCTCGAAAATCTGGCCGGGCAGGGCGATGATCCCCGGCTGAATGACGCGGTTGCAGCTGTGCTGGCCAACTGGAAAAAGCAGCTGGCCTTCATGAGCAGCGAGTTGCAGGCGGCCGAGTTACAGCTGTCCAAGCTGATTGCGTCGGAAACCTCCATCACCGAAGCTTCGCAGAGTTACCTCAAGTCGTTCTTCCAGAAGCGCGGGCTGTACATCACCGAGGCACTGCTGGTCGTGTTCGTGGTGGTGCTTCTGTCACGTCTGAGTCTCTCGATGCTGCGGCGCTACTTTCCCGGCTTCAAGGCCCGTCATCGCAGTTTCCGGGTCCGCCTGGTCGAATTGATCCACCGCATCCTGACGTTCGCGCTGATCGTGATCGGGCCGATGATCGTATTCTACGTGGTCGAGGACTGGGTGCTGTTCAGCCTGGGTCTGCTGCTGTTGATCGGGGTTGCGTTGACGGTGCGTCAAACGCTCCCGAGATACTGGCACCAGATGCAGATCTTTCTCAACATCGGCGCGGTGCGCGAGGGGGAGCGGCTGTACCTTGACGGTATTCCCTGGCTGGTCGAGGAGATCAATTTCTTCTGTACTCTCAACAACCCGGTCGCGGACCTCAGCCAGCGTCTGCACATCGAGGACATGGTCAAGCTGAAATCGCGGCCGTGCAAATCCGACGAGCCGTGGTTTCCGTGTCGCAAGGGCGACTGGGTGATTCTGAACGACGGGGTTCGCGGCAAGGTCATCGGCATATCGCCGGAGCTGGTTCAGCTGGTGGAACGCGGAGGGGCGAAGCTGACCTATCCAATGGGTGACTTCCTGGCGAAATCGCCGCGCAACCTGGCGGTGAGTTTTCGGCTCAAGGAAATCATCGGTATCAGCTACGCGCTGCAGCGAGAGGCCACGACGACCGTCGTTGCATCGCTGCAGGACTACGTCATGTCGCGGCTGCAGGCAGAGGGTTACGGCGAGCAGCTGGTGAATCTTCGGGTCGAGTTCAATCGTGCTGCCGAGTCGTCACTGGAGTTGGCCGTGATAGCGGACTTCAAGGGTGAGGTGGGCGATCTCTACAACCGCCTGCGCCGCGCGCTGCAACGCTACTGCACCGATGCCTGTACCGAGTACGGTTGGGAAATTCCATTCCCGCAGCTGACGCTGCATGGTGCGCTGGATGGGTCGTAGCGGGCTCTCATGCATGCCACCACCCGGCCCGGGGTTTTGGGCCGCGGGGCGAAAGCCTGCTAGGCTTTTCAATTGACAGGATGGCGGTGAGCGCACCGGGCCAGGTCCGGCGCAGGTCCGCCTCAGCCCCGTCGTCCATCGAGTCCTGCAGCGGGACATCGCGGGTACCCGCGGGTTCCGACCGTGTCTGCCAAAGGGAGGGTTCAGACAGTTGCGAGGTTTGGCCAACAGTAAGCTGTTCAGGCAGCAGTGTTACGTCGATGGCAGATGGACGGATGCGCAAAGCGGTGCCACTGTCACCGTCAGCAATCCGGCCACTGGGGAGTCGATCGGCAGTGTGCCTGATTGCGGGGCCGACGACACCCGACGGGCGCTGCTGGCAGCCGAGTCCGCGTTGCCACAATGGCGTGCCCTGACGGCAAAGGCGCGCACTGACCGCCTGCGCGCGTGGTACGAGCTGATCCTGGCCAACCAGGACGACCTCGCGCTGATCATGACCTGCGAGCAGGGCAAGCCCCTGGCAGAGGCGCGCGGTGAAATCGCCTACGCCGCGTCATTCATTGAATGGTTCTCCGAGGAGGCCAGGCGGGTCTACGGTGACGTTATTCCGCAGCACCAGCCAGACAAGCGGATCATCGTGATCAAGCAACCGGTCGGGGTCTGCGTCGCGATTACGCCATGGAACTTCCCGTCCGCGATGATCACGCGCAAGGCCGGTGCGGCGCTCGCGGCGGGCTGCACGATGGTGGTGAAGCCGGCACTGGAGACACCCTATTCGGCGCTGGCCTTGTGTGAGCTGGCCGAAAGCGCGGGGGTTCCGCCAGGTGTGCTCAACGTGGTGACCGGCGACGCAAAGACCATCGGCGGTGAGATGACCTCGAGTCCGATCGTACGCAAGCTCAGCTTCACCGGATCGACGGCGGTCGGCAGGCTGCTGATGCAGCAGTGTGCAGGTACGCTCAAGAAGGTCTCGCTCGAACTGGGGGGCAATGCACCATTCATCGTGTTTGATGATGCCGACCTCGATGCGGCGGTCGAGGGTGCAATCGCCTCCAAATACCGCAACAGCGGTCAAACCTGTGTGTGCGCCAACCGCATTCTGGTGCAGGACGGTATCTACGATGCTTTCGCCGACAGGTTCTCGGCGGCGGTAAGGCAGGGACTGAAAGTCGGCAACGGTCTGGAGGAGGGAGTGGTTCAGGGACCATTGATCAATGAGGCCGCAGTGCAAAAGGTCGAGTCACACATCGCAGATGCACTGGGCAAGGGTGCGAAACTGGTGGCCGGCGGCGCAAGACACGCGCTGGGTGGGACATTCTTCCAACCGACGGTGTTGACTGGCGTGAGTCGTTCGATGGCGGTGGCGAGTGAGGAAACCTTCGGGCCGCTCGCACCACTGTTCCGGTTCAAGACGGAACAGGAAGCCATTGACCTGGCCAACGACACCGAGTACGGGCTGGCGGCTTATTTCTACAGCCGCGATCTGGCGCGGGTCTGGCGTGTGGCCGAGGCGCTGGAGTACGGCATGGTGGGTATCAATGCCGGTGTCATCTCGACCGAAATTGCGCCTTTTGGCGGGGTGAAGTCCTCCGGTCTCGGTCGCGAGGGCTCGAAATACGGGATCGAGGAATACCTCGAAATCAAGTATCTGTGTCTGGGTGGAATCGGCGCCTGACAGCCGCGAAAAACTTGGGGGACTTGAGCCATCATGTGCTGCGTTTATGACGAGGCCGATCTGAAATGACCAGGAATGCCGACCTCCTCGCCCGTCGCAACCGGGCCGTCGCACGCGGTGTCGCGAACATGCACGACATCTATGCGGTGCGTGCCGAGAATGCCGAGGTATGGGATGTGGACGGCAGGCGCTACATCGACTTTGCCGGTGGAATCGGTGTGCTCAACACCGGGCACCGGCATCCGAAGGTGATGGCGGCGGTCCAACACCAGTTGGCGCAATACACGCATACCTGTTTTCAAGTGCTGCCTTACGAACCCTATGTGGCGCTGGCAGAGCGGCTGAACACACTGGCGCCGGGTGGCGATCCCAAGAAGACGCTGTTTCTGACCACAGGCGCCGAGGCCGTCGAGAACGCAGTCAAGATCGCGCGCGCCTACACCGGTCGGCCAGCGATCATCGCGTTCAATGGGGGCTACCACGGGCGCACGATGATGACGCTGGGCCTGACCGGCAAGGTATCTCCCTACAAGACGGGGTTTGGCCCGTTTCCCGGCGATATCTTCCACGCGCCTTTTCCGATCGAGGTGCACGGTATATCGGTGGAGCAGTCGCTGGCGGCGATCGACAATCTCCTCAAAGCAGATGTGGAGCCATCGCGGGTCGCAGCGATTATCGTCGAGCCGGTGCAGGGGGAAGGGGGGTTCTATGTGGCACCGCCGGAGTTTCTCCAGCGCCTGCGTGTACTGTGCGATGCACATGGCATCCTGCTGATTGACGATGAGATCCAGGCGGGCGCGGGGCGCACGGGCAGGATGTTTGCGATCGAACACAGTGGTGTGGTGCCTGATCTGATCACACTGGCCAAGAGTATTGCCGGGGGATTTCCGATTTCGGCGGTCGTCGGGCGTGAGGACATCATGGACAGCGTCGGTCCCGGTGGGCTGGGGGGCACTTACGCCGGCAACCCCCTGGCCTGTGTGGCGGCGCTTGCCGTACTCGATATCTTTGAGGAAGAGGACATCTTCGCACGGAGTCTGGCGCTGGGCGGCCGTCTCATGGCGCGCCTGGATGCGATGGCGCAGCGGCATGACTGCATTGGCGATGTACGCGGACTCGGTTCGATGGTTGCGATGGAGTTGTTCACAACGCTTGACGGCAAACGTGTCGCGGACGCCGGTCTTGCTCGCAGACTCGTGAAGCTGGCGGCCGAGCGTGGGTTGATCCTGTTGTCGTGCGGCATGTACGGCAATGTGATTCGTATCCTGGTGCCTGTCACCGGTTCCGATGAGTTGGTGGAAGAGGGTATGGTTATCATCGAGCGGTGTCTCGAATCCCTGGATAAAGGGTAAGGGCTCGAGCCCGTTACGAGGAGATGGGGAAGTGGCCGCGCGGGTGTAAGCTGCGGGTGGGCCTGGATGATCAGAAGCATACCGACGGCCGAATTGTTGGCCGGCAGGCTGCGTTCGATGAATGAAAAAGTCGGTCCCGTTGGGGTCCGGTAACAACCGGGAGGAATATTCCAATGTTTGGTGGAAAACTATTGTTCTGTGCGTCGCTGGTGGCAGGTCTGGGCCTTGGCGCCGTCGGTACCGCGAGTGCCGAAAACTTCATTACCATCGGTACCGGTGGTGTTACCGGTGTCTATTACCCGACCGGCGGGGCAATCTGCCGTCTGGTCAACAAGGGGCGCAAGGAGCACGGCGTCCGCTGCTCCGTCGAGTCGACAGGCGGTTCGGTCTATAACCTCAATACCATCCGCGCCGGCGAACTGGATATGGGGGTTGCGCAGTCCGACTGGCAGTATCATGCCTACCACGGCACGGACAAATTCGCCGAACAGGGTCCCGACAAGGAACTGCGTGCAGTGTTCTCGATCCACCCGGAGCCGTTCACCGTGGTGGCGCGCGCTGATTCCGGCATCAAGACCTTTGACGATCTCAAGGGCAAACGTGTGAACGTCGGCAACCCGGGGTCGGGACAGCGCGGCACGATGGAAGTGGTGATGACGGCAAAGGGCTGGGCCAACGAAGACTTCAAACTGGTGTCGGAACTCAAGGCCGCGGAACAGTCTCAGGCGTTGTGCGACAACAAGATCGATGCCATGGTCTATGTCGTCGGTCATCCCAACGGTTCGATCAAGGAAGCCACGACCTCCTGCGACACCGTGCTGGTGCCAGTGGAGGGACCGGTCATCGACAAGCTGATTGCCGACAATCCTTACTATCGTGCAGCCGTGATCCCGGGCGGTATGTACACCGGTAGCGCCAACGATGTCACGACTTTCGGTGTCGCTGCGACCTTCGTTTCATCCACCAGGACGCCGTCCGAGACGGTCTATCAGGTGGTCAAGGCGGTGTTCGACAATTTCGACGATTTTCGCAAGTTGCACCCGTCGTTCGAGCACCTGACGAAAGAGGAAATGGTCAAGGCGGGGTTGTCCGCACCGCTGCATGACGGGGCGTTGAAGTACTACAAGGAAGCCGGATTGATGTAGGGCGGTCAATGGCACCGGGTATGGTGGCAGACAGACCACCGGCCCGGGCCAACCGGATCGGCCAGACCGGCCGCAACAGTTTTGCCCCGAAGGCACTGCCGGTCTTCCCAAGTGCGGTACAGCAACAGGGTGCGACGCCCGTTCGCTCGGCCTCGTGGAGGTGACCATGGCAGAAGACAGACCTGACGCAAAGGAGACCGGAGCGCAGGAACTGGTCGCACAGGTGGACACGGGTGCGCGACATCCCGGTGGTGTGCCTGGCAAGCTGCTGTTTGGTGTCCCACTGGCGTGGTCCCTGTTCCAGCTGTGGTATGCGTCTCCACTGCCGTTCCTGTTCGGCTTCGGCGTATTCAACAATACCGAGGCGCGTGCGATCCATCTGGCATTCGCAATCTTCCTGGCGTTCACGGCGTTTCCCGCGTTCCGGCGCTCACCGCGTGACCATGTCCCGATCCAGGACTGGGTGTTTGCCGCACTCGGCGCGTTCAGCGCGGCCTACATCGCCATCTTCTACAGTGAGTTGTCCGGTCGCTCCGGCTCGCCGACGACCTTCGACCTGGTGACCGCGGTAGTCGGCATGTTGATGCTGCTCGAGGCCACGCGTCGTGCGCTCGGGCCACCGCTGATGATCGTCGCGATCGTGTTCCTCGCCTACACCTTCGGCGGGCCCTATATGCCGGACGTGATCGCGCACAAGGGGCAGAGTCTGAGCAAGGTGATGTCGCACCAGTGGCTGACCACCGAGGGAGTGTTTGGCATTGCGCTCGGAGTCTCCACCAGTTTCGTGTTCCTGTTCGTCCTGTTCGGCGCCATGCTCGACCAGGCCGGGGCGGGCAACTATTTCATCAAAGTGGCGTTCGCTCTGCTCGGGCATTTGAAGGGCGGCCCGGCCAAGGCGGCGGTCGTGGCTTCCGCCACCACAGGGCTGATCTCGGGCTCGTCGATCGCCAACGTGGCGACCACCGGGACCTTCACGATCCCCCTGATGAAGCGTGTCGGGTTTCCGGGAACCAAGGCCGGTGCCGTCGAAGTCGCCGCATCGACCAACGGCCAGTTGACGCCGCCGGTGATGGGCGCCGCCGCTTTCCTGATGATCGAGTATGTCGGCATCTCCTATCTGGAGGTGATCAGACATGCGATCCTGCCAGCGATCATTTCTTACATCGCGTTGTTCTACATCGTGCATCTGGAGGCGCTGAAGGCGGGTATGAAAGGGTTGCCGCGGCGTCGCCATCCGACGATTGCGCAACGCCTGATGACTTTCGCGGGGATAGTGTCCGGGGCCTGTGTGATCGGCTTCCTGGTGTACTACGGGATCGGCTGGATCAAGGATGTCGCGGGTGCGAGTGCCATCTACATCGTCGCGGTATTGGTTGGCATCGCCTATGTGGGGTTGTTGAAGTTTGCGACCACCTATCCGGAGCTGCAGATGGATGATCCTGCCAGCGCATTGCTGGAGCTGCCGGAGACAGGTCCCACGGTGAAGGCCGGGCTGTATTTCCTGTTGCCTATCGTGGTGCTCATGTGGTGCCTGGTGGTCGAGCGTTTCTCGCCCGGGCTGTCCGCTTTCTGGGCCACTGTACTGATGATCGTGATCGTGCTGACGCAGCGGCCGCTGCTGGCCTATTTCCGTGGCAGTTCAATGCAAGGCCAGGTCAGGCGCGGCATGACCGAATGCATCGATGGCCTGGCGCACGGTGCACGCAATATGATCGGTATCGGCGTCGCGACTGCTGCTGCGGGCATCATCGTCGGCACCATCACGCTGACCGGTATCGGCCAGGTGATGATCGAATTCGTCGAGTTCATTTCGGGCGGTAATCTGATGGCCGCACTCATCTTCACCGCGATGATCTGCATCATCCTCGGAATGGGGCTACCCACCACGGCCAACTACATCGTGGTATCCAGCCTGATGGCGCCGGTAGTGGTGTCGCTCGCGTCGATCAACGGCATTATCGTGCCGTTGATTGCGGTGCATATGTTCGTGTTCTATTTCGGCATACTCGCGGACGACACGCCACCGGTCGGGTTGGCCGCATTTGCCGCCGCGGCGATTGCCAAGAGCGACCCGATCAAGACAGGTATCCAGGGTTTCATGTACGACATCCGTACGGCAATTCTGCCTTTCCTGTTCATCTTCAATACCCAACTGCTGCTGATCGGCATCGATCACTGGATCGAGCTCATCGTGGTGATCGCCTCGGCGACCGTGGCGATGCTGCTGTTTGCCGCGGCCACCCAGGGCTATTGGCTGGTCCGAAGCCGCCTGTGGGAATCACTGGCGCTGTTGCTGGTCGCGTTCACGCTGTTCCGACCGGGGTTCTGGTGGGACGAGATCTATGCGCCGACACATTTGATCCCGGCCTCGCAACTGGTCGAGCAGGCAGCCAGTGTGCCTGATGGCGGCAAGTTGCAGATGGTGGTGCAGGGCGAAAACCTGGAAGGGAAGTTCATGACCCGCACGGTGCTGCTGCCGCTCGGCAAAGGCGGTGACGGTCTGCAGCGCCTGGCGGCGGCCGGCCTGGAGATTCGCGAGGAGGAGGGCAGGATACTGGCGGACAACGTGATGTTCGGCAGTGACGCACAGCAGGTCGGCATCGATTTCGACTGGGAGATCGTCAATCTGCAGATCGAGGCCGACCGCCCACCGAAGCACCTGATGTTCATCCCGGCATTGATACTGTTGGCCCTGATCTGGCGGTTGCAGTTGCGCCGCAAAGACCCTGATTCACCCGCGGCCCAGCCGGCCTGATCCGGAGACCTGAAATGTTCAAGGAAATCCTGCTTCCCATCGACCTGGAAGAGACCGATCTTACGTTGCGGGCGATCGCTATCGCGCAGGACCTGGCCGACCGCTATGGCGCCCGAATCACTGTGGTCACCGTGATCCCTGACTTCAACATGCCGGTGGTGGCCAGCTACTTTCCCAAGGATGCAATCGAACGTGCGCGCAAGGAGGTCTGCGTCGAGATGGAGAAGCTGGTCAAGGCGCGGTTTGCCGATCCCGACAATGTCCGCTGCGATGTCGGCGAGGGCAGCCCGCACAAGTTCATCGTCACCTATGCGCGCGACAAGCAGATCGATCTGATCGTGATGCCGGCACGCCGTCGCGATATCAGCAAGGTGTTCCTCGGTTCGAGCACCACGCACGTGGTGGAGCGTGCACATTGTTCGGTGCTGGTGATACGGCCTTGAGTTGAATGACGGTGCCAATCTGGCAGCCATCGCGAGACAGGGTTTCAGGGGCCCTGGTCACGCAGTTCGTGGCACTGGTCAACCGGCGCCACGCCATGTCGATCGAGACGTTCGGCGATCTGTATGCGTGGTCAGTCGCGCAACCGGAGTCATTCTGGTCGCTGGTGTGGGAATTCGGCGAGGTAAGGGCGGCGCATCGTGGTGATGCCGTCCTGGTGGATGCGCAGGAAATGCCTGGCGCCCGCTGGTTTCCTGATGCACATCTGAACTTCGCCGAGAATCTGCTGAGACGTCGCGACGATGCTGTCGCAGTTTATTTTCGTGGCGAGGACCGCAGGGCCTCCAGCCTCACATTTGCCGAACTCCATGCGCGTGTGGCGGAACTGGCCAAGGCATTGCAGGGTTGCGGTCTTCGGCCCGGCGACCGCGTTGCCGGGTTCATGCCGAACATACCTGAAACCGTAGTCGCAATGTTGGCTACGACGGCGATTGGCGCTGTATGGTCCTCGTGCTCACCCGACTTCGGCGCGCAGGGCGTGCTGGATCGCTTTGGCCAGATCGAGCCGCAGGTGTTGTTCGCCGTTGACGGCTACTTCTACGGCGGAAAGACACACGACTCACTGGACAAGCTCATCGAGATTGTCGCGGCATTGCCCAGCCTGCAGAGGGTCGTTGTCGTGCCCTATGCGAGCGTTGCCCCGGACCTGTCCGGCATCTCCGGGGCAGTCCTGCTTGATGACTTCGCTGCGCAACCGGCGAGCGGCGAGATCGAGTTCGTGCAGCTGCCGTTTGATCACCCGCTGTACATCATGTATTCCTCGGGCACCACCGGTGTACCCAAATGTATCGTGCACGGCGCCGGTGGTACCTTGCTGCAGCATCTGAAGGAACATCAGCTGCACACTGACATCCATCACGGTGATGTCGTTTTTTACTTCACGACCTGCGGTTGGATGATGTGGAACTGGCTGGTCTCGGCACTTGCCAGCGGGGCGACGCTGGCCCTGTACGATGGCTCACCGTTCTTTCCCGATGGCAATGCGCTCTTCGACTACGCAGACGAGGTCGGCATCACGGTATTCGGTGCCTCAGCCAAGTATCTGGACGCCCTGCGGAAGTCACAGCTGCGGCCTGGCGAGACGCACAGACTGGACACGCTGAAGACCATCCTGTCGACGGGCTCTCCGCTCGCAGCGGAAGGCTTCGACTACGTCTACAGCAAGATCAAGCGAGATGTCTGTCTGTCGTCGATCTCCGGCGGTACTGACATCATCTCGTGCTTTGCACTGGGCAGCGTGGTGCTGCCGGTCTGGCGTGGAGAACTGCAGTGCCGCGGGCTGGGCATGCGGGTCGAGGTGTTCGACGAGGACGGTCACCCGGTTCGGGAGGAAAAGGGCGAACTGGTGTGCACTGCACCGTTCCCGAGCATGCCGCTCGGATTCTGGAATGACCCCAATGGCACCCGATACCGTGCCGCCTATTTC
>JAGRHB010000019.1:5376-14269 GCA_020445245.1 Gammaproteobacteria bacterium | reverse complement strand
TCTGTGTGGCCTACAAGCTCAATGGTCAGGAAGTGACGACGCCGCCGGTCGGTGCCGACCGCTTCGAACAATGTGAGCCTGTGTTCATCGATATGCCGGGTTGGAAGGAATCGACAGTCGGCGTGAAGACCCGTGATGCACTGCCGGAGAATGCACGCAGCTATCTGCGCCGAATCGAGGAACTGTGCGAGACCCCGATCGACATCATCAGCACGGGCCCGGATCGCGACGAGACGATTGTGTTGCGGCACCCGTTCGACTGACGCCGGGACCACCGCGCCGGTATCAGGTCAGGGCCCCGTCGTCCGGAGAGGACGGCGGGGCCTCTGCGTTTTGCAACGCTGCACGCAGGGCCGGCGGGGCTCTTGGGTGGCCCGCAGTCGCTTCACCTATAATCGGGACAGGCGCCTCACCGCCGGGTCTGCGTTTTCAGCCACACAATGGTGACGTTCGAGTCACTGCAAAGGAATCCGCCATGGTCGCCGTGAAAAGGCTCGTCCTGGATGTACTCAAACCGCATCAGCCGAATGCGTTGGTGTTTTCGCAGACCCTCGCCGCGACAGGTGCCGGTTATCGCGTCCAACTGACGGTGTCCGAGGTCGACGAACATACAGAGACCCTGCGTATCGTGATTGCCGGTGATGCGCTTGAATTCGATGCGATAGAGTCGGCAATCAAGCGGATGGGCGGTTCACTCCACAGCATCGATGAAGTGGAGGTGCACAGTGGGGATGGCGCCGGCTGACCGAACGTGAAGATCATCGACAGGGCGCGATTCCTGCTGCGCATCACCAGCACGCACGGCATCGCCAGACGGTATTTCGTGGTCAACGGTTTCGATGGCGCGCTGACGATGCTCGGCCTGATCATTGGATTCATGGTCAGCGATTCCCCACCGGTGGCGATCGTCATCAGTGCTTGCCTCGGTGCTGCGATTGCGCTCGCGGTCAGTGGTGTCAGCAGCGCCTACGTGAGTGAGTCCGCGGAGCGCCGCCGCGCGCTGGAGCAATTGCAGGACGCGATGGCCGTGGACCTTGGCGAATCGTTTCATGGCGAAGCCGCGCGCTGGGTGCCGATGATGATTGCGCTGGTCAACGGTCTCGCACCTCTGGTCATATGCCTGCTGATCATGATGCCGCTGTGGCTGGCTCATGCCGGTGTTTCATTGCCAGTCGCGCCTCTGCCATCCGCGGTCCTGGTGGCGCTGGTGCTGATCTTCTTCCTGGGTGTTTTTCTTGGACGAATATCGGGCGTGTCGTGGTGGCGCAGCGGCCTGCAGACCCTGCTGGTCGCACTGGTGACGGCGGCCCTGATCACACTGATCGCGAGCGACTGATATGTCGGGCGGTGACTGGTTTCGTGTCGACGTCGATGAAGTGCTGGCGCGACTGGATTCCGGTCGCGGTGGCTTGTCATCGGCAGAGGCGACGCGTCGTCTCGGGGACGCCGGGCCCAACGAGATTCCGTGTGCGCCCGGACGCACGCCGCTGGGTATGCTTTTCAGCCAGTTCGGCGACTTCATGATTCTGATCCTGCTGGCGGCGGCCCTGGTTTCCGGGCTGGTGGGCGACCCGCAGGACAGTGTCGTGATATTGGTGATCGTGCTGCTGAATGCACTGATCGGTGCGGCCCAGGAGTATCGCGCCGAGCGCGCGGTGATGACGCTGCGCGCGTTGGCAGTGCCCGATGCGCGGGTCCGCCGCGATGAACGGGTGTTCACGGTGCCGGCGGCGCAACTGGTGCCGGGAGATGTGGTGCTGCTGGAGGCGGGAAACGCTGTCCCGGCCGATCTGCGCCTGACCGAAAGCGAGGAACTGCAGGCGAACGAATCGGCACTGACCGGCGAATCGCACCCGGTTTCAAAGCAGACCGCGACGCTGCGCGAGGAACAGATCGCCCTGGGAGACCGCGTCAACATGGCCTTCAAGGGCAGTGCGATCACGCATGGTCGTGGTTGCGGTGTGGTGGTCGCGACCGGTGCCGCGACCGAGATCGGGCGCGTCGCGGCCATGCTGCGCAGCGAAGCGAGAGTCAGGACCCCTCTGCAGCAGCGTCTGGCAAGGTTCGGTCGCTACCTCGGCCTTGCAGTACTCGCGATCTGTGGCATCGTGTTTACCGCCGGACTGCTGCAGGGGCAGCCACCGATGCTGATGTTCCTGACCGCGGTCAGCTTGGCCGTGGCGGCGATCCCGGAGGCCCTGCCGGCGGTAGCGACCATCTCACTTGCCTTCGGTGCGCGCCGGCTGATCCGACACAACGCACTGGTGCGCAACCTTCCCGCAGTCGAGACGCTGGGCTCGGTGACCTACATTTGCACCGACAAGACCGGCACGCTGACGCTCAACCAGATGTCGGTCGAGTACTGCTTTGCAGAGGGTCGGCGTCATGACAGGCTGCCACCGGATGGCAGCGGCGTCGCTTTGGTGGAGGCCGCCCGGGCGATGGCGCTCAGCAATGACGTAGTCACCGACAATGGCCGGCCGGCCGGGGAGCCGACCGAGCTGGCCCTGTTCGAGGCGGCGCGGGCCGCCGGTTACGACAAGGCGGTGTTGCAGCAGACCCTGCCACGTCTGGGTGCACTGGCGTTCGACAGCGAACGAAAGAGGATGACGACCTTGCACCGGCACGGCGATACCGTGCTCGCCTATGTGAAGGGGGCGCCGGAGGCAGTCATCGGCCAGTGTAGTCAGGCGATGGGGGAGGGCGGGCCAGGTCCCCTTGATGTGCAGGCACTGAACGATGCGGTAGAGCAGCTGAGCGGTGAAGGCTACCGTGTGTTGGCTGTTGCGAAGCGCGAGCTGGCGGCAATCCCGGAGCCGCTGACGCCAACGACCCTGGAACGGGAACTGACTTTTCTCGCGCTGGTCGCGCTGATCGATCCTCCGCGCCCCGAGGTGCCTCAGGCAGTGGCCGACTGTGTTGCCGCAGGGATCACACCGGTGATGGTTACCGGCGACCATCCCGGAACAGCGGCGGCAATTGCGCGGCGCCTCGCGATCTGCGATGACCGTCAGGCGGTGATGACCGGTGCCGGGCTGGAGCAGTTGTCCGAAGACGCTTTTGCGCAAAGGGTCGGGTCGATACGGGTGTATGCGCGGGTCAGTCCGCGGCAGAAGCTGCGCATCATCAAGGCACTGCAGCGCAACGGTGAATTCGTCGCGATGACTGGTGATGGCGTCAATGATGCGCCCGCGCTCAAGCGCGCCGGTATCGGCATCGCTATGGGCGGTAAGGGCACGGACGTGGCGCGCGAAGCGGCGGACATGGTGCTGCTGGACGACAATTTCGCGACCATCGTCCAGGCTGTGCGCACCGGACGGCGCATCTTCGACAATATCCGCAAGTTCGTAAAGTACACGATGAGTTCGAACTCGGGCGAGATCTGGACATTGTTTCTCGCGCCTTTTCTCGGCCTGCCCATACCACTGCTGCCGATCCACATCCTGTGGATCAACCTCGTGACCGACGGCTTGCCCGGCCTGGCGTTCACCGCGGAGCCGGCAGAGCCAGGCAGCATGCGACGCCCGCCTCGTCCACCGGACGAAAGCATTTTCGCGCACGGCATGTGGCAGCACATCCTCTGGGTGGGCTTGCTCATCGGTGGGCTGTCGATCGCAGCCCAGGCCTGGGCGATTGCGCAGGGTCTCGTTTACTGGCAGACGGTGGTGTTCTGTGTGCTGACCTTTTCCCAGCTGTTCCACTCACTGGCCGTGCGCGCCGATTCTGCATCGCTGACGGCAATCGGGTTGACGAGCAATCGTCCGATGCTGGGTGCGGTGCTGTTGACCGTGCTGCTGCAGCTGGCGGTGATCTATGTGCCGGCACTCAATATCATCCTGCACACGCAGCCGCTGCCGTTGGCGGATCTCGCTGCCTGCATCGCGCTGTCCTCTGGCGTGCTGTTCGCGGTCGAGGCCGAGAAATGGCTGGTGCGCCGTCGCCACCTCTACCAGGGCGGCTGATTGTCCGTGAAACAGGTCCCATCACACGGCGCGACACTGATGCTCACCGTACTGGCGATGCTTGCGTTTGCCGGTAACTCGCTGTTGTGTCGGTTCGCATTGCAGGAAACGGCAATCGACGCAGCGAGCTTCACGTCGTTGCGACTGTTGTCGGGGGCAGTGTCGCTGTGGTTGATCGTGTATCTGCGCGGCGGCGGGCTTGTCGTCTCCGGCAGCTGGGCCTCGGCGCTCGCATTGTTCGCCTATGCGGCGGCGTTTTCCTTCGCCTATATCAGTCTGCCTGCCGCGACCGGTGCGTTGCTGCTGTTCGGTGCGGTGCAGGCAACAATGATCGGATACGGTCTGTGGTCGGGCGAACATATGACCCTGCGTCAATGGGTGGGGCTGGTGATGGCGCTGCTCGGCCTGGTCGGTCTGTTGTCGCCAGGCCTGTCGGCACCACCGTTGTCCGGCGCGCTGTTGATGCTGGGTGCCGGGATCGCCTGGGGCGTGTATTCCCTGCGTGGCCGGGGTGGGGGCGACGCGACCGCTGTGACCGCCGGCAACTTTGTCAGGGCGGTGCCGATGGCGCTGGCATTGAGCCTGCTCGCACGTCCGGTGTTGTCAGTGGATGTCGAGGGGGCATGGTATGCGGTGGTCTCGGGCGCGCTGGCCTCAGGTGTCGGTTATGCCCTCTGGTACCGGGCGTTGCCAGGTCTGCGTCCGGTCAGCGCGGCAACCGTACAGCTCAGCGTGCCGGTGATCGCGGCACTTGGC
Source organism: Gammaproteobacteria bacterium (assembly GCA_020445245.1). The sequence goes on along the minus strand of JAGRHB010000019.1, from coordinate 9,551 downwards.
GGAGTCATGTTTCTCAGCGAGGCGCCGGGTGTTCGACTGGTGCTGGCCTCACTGGCGATCCTTGGCGGGATCGCTTTGGTCATTGTGGGTCGTCGGCATGCCGGTGCAGCGAAATGATGGTGGCTTCACGGACCGGCATGATCGCGGAAACGGAGGGGACACATGGGTCGACATAAGGAAAAACACTATGCGGAACGCATCGGCTGGCTGCGCGCCGCGGTACTCGGAGCGAATGACGGCATAGTGTCGACGGCCAGCCTGCTGGTCGGTGTCGCGTCGGCGAGTGCACTGCATTCCGACATCCTGCTGGCAGGTGTCGCGGGCATGGTGGCCGGGGCGATGTCGATGGCGGCGGGCGAATACGTGTCGGTCAGCTCGCAGGCGGATACCGAAGATGCAGACCTGCACCGCGAACGTCGGGAGCTGGCGGAAAACTATGAATTCGAACGTCGGGAGTTGGCGGACATCTACGTCGGACGGGGACTGGACGCGGCACTGGCGCGGCAGGTCGCCGATCAGCTGATGGCACACGATGCCCTTGCGGCGCATGCGCGCGACGAGCTGGGCCTGACGACCACCCACAGCGCACGTCCGATCCAGGCGGCCCTGGCATCGGCATCGACCTTCGCCCTGGGTGCCGCGCTGCCGCTGCTGTTGGCTGTGTTGAGCCCGCGCGACACTCTGGCGTCCGTGGTCGCCGCCGGTTCCCTGCCGTCGCTGGCGTTGCTGGGAGGCCTGGCGGCACGGGCCGGCGGTGCCAGGGTGTGGGTCGGTGTCTCGCGGGTAACCCTCTGGGGGGCGCTGGCGATGGCAGCGACGGCAGCGGTAGGCGCGCTGTTCGGTACCGTCGCCTGAACGGCCCCTGCAGTGCCCCGACCGGAATCGGCGTCCGGGCAGCCCCGTTTCTTTGTTCAAACGTCGGGCACTTCGGTAAACTCGCCTGACGGGGCGTGTAACACGGGCGCATATAACGACAACAGCCAGCGCCAAAGCGACGGCAGATTGCCCCGGTCTTTGAGATTTTCCGGATTGGCGGCCAGCAATGGTCCAAGACGCGGTGCCAAAAAGCGCCGAAGCCACGGTTCGTGGCAACGGGGCTCCGGGCTTGCGCGTCTGGCGCCGTGCGAGGATGGATCGGGGGGAGCTTTCTTGGCAGTGATATCGATTGGTTTTGGCAATACGCAGCGGTCCGGGGATCGCCTGAGCGCAGCGCAGGGTGGGGGTGCGCGGGGCGAACATTCCGGCGGGGCCGGACGATGAGTTCGGCCGATGGGGCTTTGCAGGAAAAAAGCCGCCCTCTGCTGAGTTCGAATCTCTGGGTACCACTGCTGCTGATCGCTGCCGCCTGCATCGCCGTCGTGTATTACGGCCATCAGGTCGCAGAGACGCTGAAGCAGTCGGCCGCAGCCAATGCCCGTACCAGCGGGCTGGCGACGGCTCACGAGATCACCGGGTTCATCAATCGAGAGCACGAGCGCCTGCGCGCGTTTGTGGAGGAAAAAGACACCGAGATCCGCCGGATCGTCGGTGCGACCGAAGACTGGGCGGCCATCGACTCCCTGCAGGCCAGCGTGAAGCGCCTGTTCCGGGGGGCCTTCGCTTTCACGGTGACCGATGCCGACGGCGAGCCGGTGTTCGAGGATTTCGACGGCCTCGTGGGGCCTGTGTGCCGGTCTGCTATGGCCACCTTCGCGCAGTCGATCGATTTTGGCAGGGCCGGGTATGAAACACCGCCGATCCACCCGGTACCCGGCGCCTATCACTTCGATCTCGTTGCCCGCTGGACGCTTTCCAGCGGTGAGGCAGGGCTGTTCTTCGTCAGTATGTCGCCGAGCCGTATTGCCGAGCTGATTGCGGCTGCCGAGGAAGTTTCGGGTATGCGTATCCTGCTGGTCAACCGCGACGACCCCGGACTGATCGAGGTGGCTGCCGCTGGCGCTCGGGATGTGCTCAAGGAGCATTTTCGTCTCACGTCGGATGCCCTGGTGCCGGGGCACTTCATGGCAGAACTGCCCGGTACGCATTGGAAGCTGCTGGTGTTGCCGGATGTGGCGGCGCTGTCGGCAGCGGTGAACGCCGTCTACCTCAACGTGGCGGCACTGGTGCTGGCGCTGTTGCTGATCAGTGCTGCATTGCTGTTTGTGATACGTCGTGCCGAACAGCGCAACAGTTCGCTGTTCATGCGCAGCCTGCAGTCGAGCGTCAGCCGGCAGCGCGCGATTCTGCAATCGATGGTCGATGGCATGGTGACCATCGACGAGAAAGGGACGGTGCTGCATGTCAACAATGCGGTGACAAGGCTGTTCGGTTACTCGTCGAGCGAACTGCTCGGCAGCAACGTGCGGGTACTGATGCCGGAACCGTACAGCGCAGCGCATGACAGTTATCTTAAGAACTACCTCGACACCGGCGAAAGCAAGATCCTCGGCAAGGGGCGCGAGGTGATGGCGAGGCGCAAGGATGGCAGCGTGTTTCCGGTGTTGTTGACCCTCGGGGAGTCCATCGAGGGCGAGCAACGGATCTTTGTCGGCATCCTGCACGATATGACAGCGTACAACGATGCGCAGCGGCAGATCGTCGCGCAGGCGATGGCGATCAAACGCACGCGTCAGGAGCTGGATGAGATCGGCCAGATCGCCGCGAAGGATCTGCAGATGCCATTGCAGCGCATCGCCTCGTTGGGCGAAATGCTGGCGTCGGAGCGCATGAACGTGCTGAGCGGGCACGAGAAGGCGCAGTTGAAGACACTGACCGCCGAGGCGCGTGATCTGAGCGAGCTGGCCAAGGGTATCGCGGATTACACCCGCACCGAGGGTCAGCCGGCCGCTCAGTCCGTCGATCTCGATGGCATCCTGGTCGACGTCATAAAGGGGCTCGGCACCCTGATCGCCAAGTCTGGCGCCGAGGTGAGCGTGGATTCGGGCCTCGGGGTGGTGATGGGCAATGCCAAGCAGTTGCGCCAGGTGTATTGGAACCTGCTCGAGAACGCGCTGAAGTTTCGTGACCCGCAACGGCGGCCGCTGATACGGGTGGCGCTTGCCCCTTCCGATGCTGCATCGGGTGCGACCGACGATGATCGGATCGATGTGCTGGTTTCAGACAACGGCCTTGGGATTCCTGCGGACAAGCTCGAAGCGGTGTTTGAGGCATTCTGCCGGCTGAATCCGCGCGAGGACTACCCGGGCATGGGCCTGGGTCTGTCGTTCTGCCGCAAGATCGTGGAGGGTCTAGGCGGGCAGATCCATGCCGAAAGCACGCCCGGCGAGGGCAGCACGTTCCACGTGGTGTTGCCGCGACCGGGTGGCGCCTGAACGGCGACCCCGGATGCGTGTGGACAAGTCCCACCGCTCAGCCGGTGATGCCGATCGCGCGGTCCCAGTCCGGCAGGTCGCCAAAACGGCTGGCAAGAAAATCCGCCAGCGCAAGCACCCGCCGCGGCAGCAGCCGCCCCGGCGGGTAGACGGCATAGATTCCGACCGGCTCACGGCGGTATTCGTCGAGCAACTGGACCAGTTCGCCGCTCGCGATCTTCTCGCTGACGATGAACGTCGGCGAGTTGACGATGCCGAGGCCGGCCAGTGCCGCAGTGGCGAGCAGGTCGCCATTGTTCGCGCGCAGGCGTATTCCGGGGATCGCCACCACCGGCTCGCGTCCCCCATCTGAAAACCGCCAGGCCTGCTGCAGCGGGACGTTCGCATAGTGCAGGCCGAGATGCCCTGCCAGCTCGCCGGGTCGGCGCGGCACGCCGTGGCGCGCCAGGTAATCGGGGCTGGCGCAGGTCACGAATCGCGCGGTGCCGAGGCGTCGTGCGAGCAGCGTCGAATCGCGCAGTGCCCCAATGCGCACCGCCATGTCGAATCCTTCCTCCACCAGGTTGACCTCGCGGTCGTTCAGATCCAGATCCAGTTCGATGCCTGGGTGCTGGTCCAGGAAATCCGTCAGCGCAGCGCTCAGGTGATGCAGGCCGAATGACAAGGGTGCCGCGAGTTTCACGCCACCGCGCAGCGCCGCCGCGGCGTCAACGATCGACTGCTCCGCCTCGTCGAGTTCGGCCAGCAGGCGCGCCGCACGTTGATAGAACAGGCGCCCTGGCGATGTCAGTGACTGCTTGCGCGTGGTGCGCTGCAGCAATTGCACGCCCAGTTGTGTCTCTAGCAGGCCGACGCGACGGCTGA
>JAGRHB010000019.1:0-5278 GCA_020445245.1 Gammaproteobacteria bacterium | reverse complement strand
TCCCCAGGCGCTCGGCGGCACGGCTGAAACTGCCGCTTTCCACCACGCTGACGAAGGCCTCGATATTGGCGAACTTGTCCATATTGTTCGAAAAAATAGAACATAGATGTCAACAAAGCCATATTTATCTGCTCAATGGCAAAGGTCATGCTGCAGTCAGCCGGTGGCCACAGTGGCCGCCGACGGTGAATCAAACCGGAGGCAGCAATGAACGAACAGGTAATGAACAACATCCTGCGGATCGACAGCAGTGCACACCAGGGCGCCTCGGTGACCCGTGAAATCGGCGATGAGGTGGTGCGCCGCCTGGTCGCTCGGCAACAGAAGGCCAGCGTCGTCGAGCTCGACCTCGCCGGGGGCATGCCGCACATCGATGCCGATTGGATCGGTGCCAGCTTCACCCCCGCCGACCAGCGCGACCCACAGCAGCGTGCCCGCCTGGCAGTTTCGGACGACGCAATCGGGGCGTTGAAGAAGGCCGACGCAATCGTGCTGACGGTGCCGGTCTACAATTTCTCGGTACCGTCGACGCTCAAGGCCTGGATCGACCATGTGTGCCGTGCCGGGGTCACCTTCCGCTACACCGACAAGGGGCCAGAAGGCCTGCTGCACGACCGGCCGGTATACCTGGTGATGGCCTCCGGCGGCGTGGCGTTCGGCAGTGCGGTCGATTTTGCCAGTGGCTACCTGCGCCAGGTGCTGCGCTTCATCGGGATCGAAGATGTGCGTCTGGTCGGCGCCGAGCGGGTCGCTGCCGACGCCGATGCAGCACGCGAATCCGCACTTGCTCAACTCGACAAATGGCTGCCGGGCCTCGCCGGCCAGGCCGCCTGAGGAGGATGCCATGCAACAATCCGCCAGCCACGACAGGCCCGACATTCGCAGCGTCTCACGGGTGGTTCGCGGTATGCCCGCGACCGACGGCGCCGGTGTCGAACTCACGCGGGTGATCGGTCAGCCGGCCATGCCGATGCTCGACCCTTTCCTGTTGCTCGATGCGTTTCGCTCTGACCGTCCGGACGCCTACATCGCCGGTTTCCCACCGCATCCGCACCGCGGTTTCGAAACGGTGACCTACCTGCTGGCCGGGCGGATGCGACACAAGGACAACGCCGGCCACGAGGGGGTGATCGAGCCCGGCGGTATCCAATGGATGACCGCTGGCCGGGGGATCGTGCACTCGGAGATGCCGCAACAGCAGGCAGGCCTGCTCGAGGGTTTCCAGTTGTGGGTGAACCTGCCGGCGAAACACAAGATGGACGCACCGGCCTATCAGGAACACGCGGCGGGCGCGATCCCGGTTGAGGCGCGTGACAGCGGAATTCGGGTGAAGGTGATCGCCGGTGTCACGCAGACCGGGACGCGCGGCCCGGTGGTGCAGCCGCTCACCGAGCCACTGTACCTTGATGTCGAGTTGCCGCCCGGGCAGGTGTTCACTGAGCGGTTGCCCGGCGGGCACAACGCCTTCTGCTATGTGATCGATGGCCAGGTCCTGGCTGATGACGCCGATGGCAATCCGGTCACGTTGCGGCGCGATGACCTGGCGGTGCTGTCACACGGTACCCTGGTGACGTTGCGCAGTGGTGGCCTTGGGGCGCGCTGTCTGCTGATTGCCGGGCGACCATTGAACGAGCCGATTGCGCGCGGCGGCCCGTTCGTGATGAGCACCAAGGCGGAAGTCCGTCAGGCCTACGATGATTATGCTGCAGGGTTGTTCTGAGCCGATACAATCCGGCGGCATTTTTCAATGCCGCCGGTTTTCGCATACCCTAGGTGGACAACCAACAAGTGGGGGATGGATATGCGTTTAGCGGGTCTTTGTGCAGGTGCCACGTTACTGCTGTCGCCGACGGTCTTTGCGTTCGACGACTCCGAATCGCTCGATCGCGATGCGGTCATCGACCTGGTCAGCAACAAGACCGTTGAGTGCCGGAAGGAAAAGGACCAGAGCCTGTGCTCCAACTTTTTCAGCGACGAGGGCGTGGTCGTGCAGGTGCTGCGGGAAGATGGCGAGCGGAAGGACGGTGTCTGGTTTGTCGATGACCAGGAGCGACTATGCATCCTGTGGAAAGGCAAGATCAAGCCACTGTGCTTCAGTGTCTACCAGCAGCCTGACGACACCTGGCACCTGATCAAGAACGACAAGCACATAACAACGATACTGCATACCGAAGACGGTAATCCCAACAACCTCTGAGCCGCGTGGAGGCCAATCGTGTCAGAACAAGCAGCGGCCACGTCCGTGACAAAGGAGATTCTGCGCAAAGGTGGCGCCGCCATGCTGCTCGTGATCATGGCCCTGATGTTTGCCGGTATGGGCCTGTTCATGTGGAACATGGGCAGAGACATGGGCGCCATGACCGAGTCGGTGGTGCAGATGGGCAGGGACGTCGGGCGCATGAGCCTCAACATGGAAGGCATGGCCGTCAACATGAACCAGATGGCGAAGAGCATGGTGGAAGGTCAGGCGCGCATGGGCGATGACTTCTCCCGCGTGCGCATCGGCATGGAGTCCATGACCCACAATATGGCCAACATGAGCCGCGACATGGGCGAGCTGAATCAGAACATCGCCGGTATGAGTGGCCGGATACTCAACATGTCGGTCGATATGCACCAGATGAACCAGTCGATGGCAGTCATGACCAACTCGATGGGTCATATGGGCAGCGACATCAACAAGTTTTCCAACCCCGAGCGCATGTTGCCTTTCATGCGTTGAGGTGTCGGTTCAACCGAGCCAGCCGAGCCACTGCAGCAACCACGGCAGCACCAGCGCCGTGGTGAAGGTTGACAGTGCCATCGCCAGACCGGAAAACGCGCCCATCTCGGTGCTGACCTGGAACGCGCGCGCCGTGCCTATTCCGTGCGCGGTGATGCCCATCGCGATGCCCTTCACACTGTCGTCACGGATGTGCAGCAGGGCGAACAGCTTCGTCCCCAGTATCGCGCCCAGGATCCCGGTCGCCACCACCATGACCGCCGTGAGTGACGGCAGGCCGCCGATCTGTTCCGATATACCCATGGCCACGGGCGCCGTTACCGACTTGGGCGCCAGCGACAGTTGCGTCTGCAGGCTGGCACCGAACAGCCTGGCGAGGGCGACCGAACTCAATGCGCCTATCGTGACACCGGACACCAGGGTGATCAGGACCGGCAGCCACAAACGCCTGATCTTCGGCAGCTGCTGATACAGCGGTATCGCCAGGGCAACCGTCGCCGGGCCGAGCAGGAAGTGCACGAACTGCCCGCCGGCGAAGTAGGCCTCGTACGGGGTATCGGTGGCAACCAGGAACAGGATCAGCATCGTGACCGCCAGCACCACCGGGTGCAGCAGCGGGTTGGATCCGGCCCACAGGTAGGTGCGATAGGCGATGCCGTACGCGACCAGCGTGATCGTCAGCCCGAGCAGGGGAGTGGTCGACAGATAGACCCAGATCGTGGCGATGCCCGCGTCAGTCATCCTGCCGCTCCCCAGGTGCAAACAGGCGGCTGGCGGCGGCCATGATCAGCGCGCTCGCGAGCATCGTGATCACCGTGCTGCCGAGCAGCGCGACCGCAATCGGCAGCCATTCACCGGTGATGCGCTCGAGATGGATCATCATGCCAACGCCTGCCGGCACGAACAATAACGACAGGTGGCTCAGCAATGTGCTGGACGCGGTGTCCAGCGACGGCGGCACCGGGCGGCGCACCAGCAATGCAAGAAACAGCAACAGCATGCCGACGACCGGTCCGGGTACCGGGATATCCAGCAGCCGTGCACCGAACTCGCCGATCAGCTGGAAGATCAGCAGCAGCGTGATGCCGTTCAGAAATTGCATGGTCTGTCCTGCAGCCGGTCAAAAGCCCTCCAGCACAATCTTACCTCGGGACCTGCCGCTTTCGATCAGCTGATGCGCCCGCTTGAGGTTGTCCGCATTGATCGCGCCGAAATGCTCGGCAACCGTGGTGCGGATGATGCCGGCGTCCACCAGTGCCGCCATCTCACACAGCAGCCGATGCTGGGCGATCATGTCTGCCGTCTCGAACATCGAGCGGGTAAACATCAGCTCCCAGTGCAGCGACAGGCTCTTTTGTTTGAGCTGGGCGACATCGATAGGGCCCGGATCGTCGATCAGTGCAAACCGCCCCTGCGGCGCCAGGGCCTTGACGATCTCGGCGAAGTGCAGGTCCGTCCTGGTCAGGCTGGCGACATGCGACACGCCGTCGATGCCGATGCGACGCAGTTCGTCGGACAGTGGACGGCTATGATCGATCACCGCGTGTGCACCGAGCTTGCGGACCCATTCAGCGGTCTCCGGGCGTGATGCCGTTCCCACGACGCGCAGGCCGGTGAGCCGGCTCGCCAGCTGTGTCAGGATAGAACCCACACCGCCCGCGGCGCCCACGATCAACAGTGAGTCATCGCTGTTTGCCTTGCCCGACGGCACCTGCAGGCGTTCGAACAGCAGTTCCCAGGCGGTGATGCTGGTCAGCGGCAGCGCGGCTGCCTGAGCGAAGTCGAGCGAGCCGGGCTTGCTGCCGACGATGCGTTCATCCACCAGCTGCAGCTCCGCATTGCTGCCCGGGCGCATGATCGACCCTGCGTACCAGACCTCGTCACCGGGCCGGAACAAGGTCACCTCGGAGCCGGTCTCGATCACCACGCCGCTGGCATCCCAGCCCAGGACCCTGGCCTCGCCTTCGGCCGGCGCACTGCGCATGCGCACCTTGGCGTCCACCGGGTTTACCGAGATCGCCTTGACCTGTACCAACAGGTCGTGCGCCCCCGGTTTCGGCTCGGGCAGCTGCAGGTCGAGCAGGGACTGCTCGTCGGTGATCGGAAGCGATTGACGATAGCCGACGGCCTTCATCGCGGGTTCCTCCTGGCAGGATGGGATCGGAGTGGCCGGGCGTCACGATGGGGCGCTGCGCGGCCGCTGGCGAGAATGGACAGTGTAGCCATTGAATCGCGCAGTCGCCTCGGTCGGCGATGCTCAACGCGAAACCAGTGTCACCAGACGGCCGCCTCGTCGCAGCTTGATCTGACTGATGCCGTCGCGGGCGGCCTGCTGCAATGCCTGCAGCGTCCTGACGCGTACCCGATTGACCTGGAACAGCACGTCGCCTTCGCGCAGCCCACTGCGCCAGGCATTGCTATCTTCGATCACAGGGCCCACCGCGATCCCCGGGTTGGCACCAAGGCTCGATTCGTCCATCACCTCGCCGAGCCGGGTGCCGCGAAACTGGCGGCTGATGGTCTTGCCATCGACGAAACCGGCGTAAGGGTCGGCGA
>JAGRHB010000199.1 GCA_020445245.1 Gammaproteobacteria bacterium | reverse complement strand
CTACCTGTTCTTCATGCCCGATTTTGCACGTGCCGAGTACGCTAGCGAGCCCTGGTACGGCAGCCTGGCGCAGCGCTTCCGTGCCACCGTCGGTGATGCTGCGCGTGAGGCGATCGCTGCCCGTGTGCAATGGCTGCACCTGATGGGGCTGCTGGCCGGCAAGTGGCCGCACACCCTTGGGCTGCAGCCTGGCGGCAGTACACGCCCAATCCTGGCGCAGGAGTGCCTGCGGCTGCTGTTGCAGATCGCCGGGTTCCGGCGCTTTCTCGAACAGGTGACCTTCGGTGATCGCCTGGAGGCGATCGTGGCCCTGGATAGCGCCACGGCACTGTCGGCCTGGGCGGACGCGGCGCCGCCGCACAGCAGCGACCTGCGGCGCTTCCTGGCGATCGCCGATGCGCTCGGCCTGGATAAGCTCGGCCGCGCCGGCGACCGCTTCATGAGCTACGGCGGCTACCTGATCGATGGCGAGCGCCTGTTTGGCCCCGGCCTGTGGCATCACGGTCTGCAGTCGCTCGACACGGCGCTGATCGGCGAAGACCTGTCGCACAGCCGGATGCAGGGCGATGCCGCGCATCACCCGAGCCGCGGCGCCACGCTGCCCGAGCCGGACAAGGCGGGCGCCTACAGCTGGTGCAAGGCACCGCGGCTCGACGGTGCCGTGGTCGAGGTGGGGGCGCTGGCGCGTCAGGTGGTCGACGGGCATCCGCTGGTTCGTGACCTGGTCGCCGCCAGCGGCGGCAATGTGCGCAGCCGCGTGGTCGCGCGGCTGCTCGAGGTCGCCCGCGTGGTGATTGCGATGGAGGACTGGGTGCGCGCATTGGTCCCGGGTGAGCCGTTCTGTCACACGGCACAGCTGCCCAACAACGCCGACGGTGTGGGCCTGGTGGAAGCCGCGCGCGGCAGCCTGGGTCACTGGCTGTCGGTCCGCGATGGCCGCATCGCCAACTACCAGATCGTTGCGCCGACCACCTGGAACTTCTCGCCACGCGATGCCGCGGGTGTGCCCGGCGCGCTGGAGCAGGCGCTGGTCGGTGCGCCGCTTCGCGACGGCGAGACCTCGCCGCTGGCGGCGCAGCACATCGTGCGCTCGTTCGATCCCTGCATGGTATGTACCGTCCATTGAGACGCTATTGGTCCGCGGCTTGCGTTGCGTGGCAGCAAAACGCAAACTAACTTTCCAATTACACGGAAGACTGCAAGCGATGATTGCAGCCGGCACGCCTGGGATGGTCGACATTTTGTCCTAACTGGCGGTTTAAAAAGGTTTTCATCCCGATGGCACAGGCATTGCTCATTCCCGGGGAGCTGAAAGGCGCCTTTATCGATCACCCGCCCGCCGATGGGCCCAGTCCCGGGATTTGCCGTCATGAAATTCACCCGACCGTTCGTTGCCTCGATCGTTGCGTCACTCCTGGGGGTGACCAGTGGCCTGGCGTCCGCTCACCAGGATCCACTGCTGGTTGTCCATCTGCACCCGCACCTGGGGGTCGAGCAGCTGTTGCCGAGCGTCGGCCTTGCGGCCGTCGTGTACTGGCTGGCGCGCAGGATCCGCGGTCACTGAGCCAGCGGGCGCCGGCATCGCCGGCGCAGGCAGGTTTGCAGGTGTCATGGGTGGTCGGATCGTGAGTGCCGGCTTCTCCAACCCGGCCGGGGCGATCACCGTGCGCCTGGTCACGTGCGCCGGTCGCGTCGATGCCGCCTCTGTTTCCTCCAGCCGTCATCTCGACGTGGCGCAACGCCTGTTTCGCGGCCGTCCGGTCGAACATGCACTGGCCACCCTGCCGATGATCTTCAGCGTGTGTGCCACTGCCCAGGCCTGCGCGGCCACCGCCGCGTGCGAGAACGCCTCCGAGATCCAACCTGACCCACGACACCTGCAGGCGCGTGAGCTGCTGTTGCTCGCCGAGACCGCGCGCGAGCACCTGTTCCGCATCCTGCTGGGCTGGTCCGCGTGGCTGGAGATGCCGCCGGGCGTCGCCGGCCTGGGCGCCCTCGGGCGGATGCGTGCCGCATGGAGCCGGGCGCTGTATCCGGCCGGCGATGCGTTTCGACCCGGCGGCGGTACTCTGTCGCCCGACCGTGGCGCGCTGACAGGGCTGCTGCACGAGCTGCGGGGACTGCTGGCCGGCGCCCTTGGGGAGCCGGCGGAAAGCTGGTCGGCCCGCTGGCCGGCGACGCCGGAAAACAAGGCCTTGATGCAGTGGGTCGGAAACGGTGCGGCCGTCGCGCCACGCATGCTCGGCAGCGTGATCGAGCGCGGATACGCCGGCCTCGGCGGCAGCCCGGTCGTTGCGATGCCGGCGATCGCGGACTCTGCGCTGGCGGCGCTGCTGGCGGGTGATACGGCGGATGCCTTCGTCGCCGCGCCACTGTGGTCAGGCGCGCCGTGTGAGACCGGTGCGCTGCAGCGCCAGTGTGACACCCCTGCGGTCGCGGCATCGCAACAGGCCTACGGCAACGCCCTTTTGCCGCGCCTGCTGGCGCGCCTGTTCGAGCTGGTCGACGTGATCGGGCACATTGGCCGGCTGGTCGCGCAGGTGGCGCCCGCCGGCGCCGGGGCCGGCCCGTCGCGGGCCGACGGCAGCGGCATCGCCCAGGTCGAGGCCGCGCGGGGACGCCTGGTGCACTGGCTGCGGATCGCCGACGGCAAGATTGCCGACTACCGTATCCTGGCGCCGACCGAGTGGAACTTTCATCCCCGCGGCGCGTTGGCCCAGGGCCTGCTGAGCCTGCCGGTCGACGACCGGCTGCCGCAACTGGCACGCCTGCTGGTCGATGCGATCGATCCCTGCGTCGAGGCAAGTGTCGAGGTGACGAACGATGCATGAGATGTCGTTGTGTGAATCGATCATGCAGATCATCGAGGACGAGGCGCAGCGTCAGGGGTTCGGGCGGGTGATCCGCGTGCGCCTGGAGATCGGTCGCCTGTCCGGGGTCGAGATCGAGGCGATGCGCTTTGGCTTCGATGCCGTCACCCGTGATTCACTGGCCGACGGTGCGGAGCTGGAGATCATCGAGCTGCCGGGTACCGCGTGGTGCCTGCCGTGCGGCTGCGAGGTCGAGGTGCAGCAGCGCTTCGACGCCTGCCCGCGGTGTGGCAGCTACCAGTTGCAGGTGGTCAGCGGCGACCAGATGCAGATCAAAGACCTGGAGGTCGAGTAAATGGCGCGGGCCGCACGCCCCGGCGTCCTGATCGTCGACGATGAGCCGCTGTCGTTGCAGACACTCAGGCGCACACTCGATGAGGAGTTCGAGGTGTTCACCGCCGGCAGCGCGGTGGAGGCGACAGGTATACTCGAGGTCGAGCGCATCCAGGCAGTGCTGGCCGACCAGCGCATGCCGGAGCAGACCGGCGTGGCCTTTCTGACCCGGGTGCGTGAGCAGTGGCCCGATGTGGTACGGATGATCATCTCCGGCTATACCGACCCGGATGACATCATCGAGGGCGTAAACGGCGCCGGTATCTACCAGTTTGTCAGCAAACCATGGCACCCGGACAGCCTGCTGCTGATCGTGCGCAATGCCTGTGAGTTGTACCGTCTGCAGCGCGAGAACGCGCTGATGACCCTGGAGATGCGGGTCGCCACACCGACCCTGGAGAAGCGCCTCGACCACCAGCGCAGCGTGCTCAAGCGCAGCTATCGCCTGGACGGCATCGTGCGTTCACCGGACAGCCCGATCAATGCGGTGTGTGAACAGGTCGCACAGATCGCGCCCTATGACATCAGTGTGCTGATCGACGGTGAGTCCGGTACCGGCAAGGAGCTGTTCGCGCGTGCCATTCACTACAACAGTGATCGTGCCGGGAAGCCGTTCGTCGCGGAAAACTGCGCGGCCATGCCAGACCAGCTGCTCGAGAGTGAGTTGTTCGGTCACAGGCGCGGCGCTTTCACCAGTGCGGTCAGCGACCACATCGGGCTGTTCGAGCAGGCCGACGGCGGCACGATCTTTCTGGACGAGATCGGCGACGTGTCACCGACCTTCCAGATGAAGCTGCTGCGCGTGCTGCAGGAAGGAGAGGTGCGCCCGGTAGGCAGCGCCAAGCGCCGTACCGTCAACGTGCGCGTGGTCGCCGCGACCAATCGCGATCTTGAACAGGAGATCCGCGCCGGGCGTTTTCGCGAAGACCTCTACTACCGTCTGGCCGGCGTGCGCCTGCACCTGCCGCCGCTGCGTGCACGACCTGGCGATATCCCGGTGATCGGTCAGTGCCTGCTCGATGAGGCGGTACGCGCGTTCGGCAAGCGCTGCGATGGTTTCAGCGAGGAGGCGATGCGCTGCCTGTG
>JAGRHB010000198.1 GCA_020445245.1 Gammaproteobacteria bacterium | reverse complement strand
TGGCCAGGAGCGCCTGCTCGAGGCGGCCAAACACGGTTTCGGGCGCGTCATCGTGCCGTGCGCCAACGCACCGAAAAAGCCGATTGCAGGTCTGGAGGTGGTGGCCGTCAGCCGGATTGGTGAGGCCATCGACGCACTGAGCTGAATCGCTCAGCCGGCGATCAGCTGTTGCAGGTTGCGCTCCAGTAGCGCGCTGTTGACCAGATTCAGCTCGACCATGCGCCGCAGCTTGGCGGCGCTCTCGACGTCCAGACTCAGGCAATGCAGCCCTATGTCTGCACCTTCGATGTGGGCGACCTCGCCCTCCATGTCGATGCAGCACAGCTCGCCCTCGAGCCGCACACGCGCGTGCAGGCGTGCGCCACGTCGCGGCCGCCAGTTACCGGCAAGCGTAAACAGCATCCCTTGCAGTGACACGTCGCGAACGACACCGTCATGCTGGGTATCGCCGTCATGTATCACCACCGGTTTGTCGGTGGCAATGCGATCGAAACGGCGTCGTTCGGCGGATTGGTCTGACATGCCGTGGCTCCTTGTCCCATGCGCCGGGTTAGCGGCCGCAACCCCCGCAGCTTGATACTCAGGCAGCCTGATGCCAAAGATGTGGGCGGATGCGGACAGGCGCCGGGATCAGTCGCCGCCCTCCGGCCGTCGGCGGTCCTGGGGGCGTATGCGCGCCGTCTTCACCGCATTGTCGTGGATCTGCACCACCTCGATCGGATAGCCTGCCACCATCAGCGAGGTACCGGTGTCCGGCAGGCTCTCCAGGTGTTCGACAATGAGACCGTTGAGCGTCTTTGGGCCGTCGGTCGGCAGCTCCCAATGCATGGTCCGGACCAGTTCGCGCAGGTTGGCGCTGCCATCCACGAGGAAGCTTCCGTCTTCCTGTGGCAGCACGTCGGAGATCGCGTCGGAGGGGTCGGTGGCGAACTCGCCGACGATCTCTTCCAGCAGGTCGGCCATGGTCACCAGCCCCTGCACATCACCATACTCGTCGACGACCAGCGCGGTACGCCGCCGGTTGCGTTGAAAGTTGAGCAGCTGCCGGTTCAGTGGCGTGCCCTTGGGGATGAAATACGGCTCGCGGATCAGCCTTTCGAATGTTTCGCGGTCGAGCTCGCCGTCCAGCAGGGCATGCATCGTGCGCCGCGAGTGCACGAATCCGACCACGTGATCGATGCTGCCGCGATACACCAGGACACGTGTATAGGGCATCTTCTCCAACTGTTCGAGGATCACATCGAACGGGTCGTCCAGATCCACGCCATCGATCTCGCTGCGCGGCACCATGATGTCGTCGACCGTGACTTTTTCCAGGTCGAGGATGTTCAGCAGCATCTTCTGATGGCGCTTCGGGATCATCGCGCCGGCCTCGTTGACCACGGTTCGCAGCTCTTCGCGACTCAGTGCATTGCCCTCGGCATCCTCGGGGAAGATCCGCAGCAGGCGCAACACCGCGTTGGCCATCAGGTTGACCAGCCAGACCAACGGAAACAGCAGGCGCAGCAGCGGCGTGTAGATCCATGCTGCGGGGAAGGCAAGGCGTTCCGGGTACAGAGCGGCCATGGTCTTGGGCGCAACCTCGGAGAAGATCAGCACCACCAGAGTCAACAACCCCGCGGCAATTGCGATCGCGCCTTCACCGCCAAGGTGGATGGCAATGATCGTCGCCAGCGACGATGCCAGGATATTTACAAAGTTGTTGCCCAGCAGGATCAGCCCGATCAGCCGGTCCGGTTTGTCGAGCAACCGGCGTGCCAGCTGTGCCCCGGGATGGCCGGCATCGGCGAGGTGGCGCAGTCGGTAGCGGTTGAGCGTCATCAGCGCGGTTTCGGAGCCGGAAAAGAACGCCGACAGGAGCAGGAGGAACACCAGTGCGCCGAACAGGGCACCGAGGGGTATTTCGTTCAAGAGGGTGGGTCCGGGTTTCTGCAGTCAGGTTCACTTTCTATGAGTCGTGACGGACGCTGTCAAGCACCGGTGCCCGCGGTTGTCGATTGGCAGAGATTCGCCAGATGACGTAATTTTGACATCATGGGAAATGCATGCTTAACTTCGGAAACACAAGCATTTTCTGGGACCTATATGTCTACCGCGAGCGACAGTGCCGGTTGGGTGGCGAGCGAAACTAACAAGGGGCAGGCATTCAACGCGATCACCGTGATGCTGGTGCTGTCCGAGCCCGCGTCATTCGATTATCTGCAGAACGTGCTGCAGTTCATCGATTGCGACGTGCATGTGCCCGAATCTCCCGATCACCTGCAGCGCCTCGTGAAGCGCTTTGCCGACCGCTCGACCTCGGTGTTTCTCAGCGGACAGTTGCCGGACCGGGATCGCAGCGCCTATCTGAGCGCGATCAACGCCTGCGAGACGCGTCCGGCGCTGATCCAGGTGCAGGAGAAGAACGGCGACGAGATACTGGTCAGCGGCGACGTGCTGGGCACGCTGCGCCTGCCGTGCCACTACGAGGCCATCGCTGGCCTGTTGCACAAGGCCCAGGTGTATGACGAGTCGCAGCGTCACGGTGAGGCACCACGCCGCCCACTGGAGCTGTTCCGCAGCCTGTCAGGCAACGGCCGCGCGACGCGCGGGATCAACAAGATGATCGAGCAGGTGGCCGATTCGGAGGCCACAGTGCTGATCCTCGGCGAATCGGGTACCGGCAAGGAAGTCGTGGCGCGCAAGCTGCACTACCACTCCAAGCGCCGCGGGCGGCCATTTGTGCCGGTGAACTGCGGGGCTATCCCGGGCGATCTGCTCGAGAGTGAGTTGTTCGGCCACGAAAAGGGCGCCTTCACTGGTGCCATCACGGCGCGCCAGGGACGCTTCGAACTGGCCGAGGGTGGGACGCTGTTTCTCGACGAGATCGGGGACATGAGCATGCACATGCAGGTCAAGCTGCTGCGCGTGCTGCAGGAGCGTACCTTCGAGCGCGTCGGCAGCAACCGCACCATCCATTGCAACGTACGGATCATCGCCGCCACGCATCGCAATCTTGAGCAGTCGATAAAAGAGGATTTGTTCCGCGAGGACCTGTACTACCGGCTCAACGTCTTTCCCATCGAGGTACCGCCGCTGCGCGAGCGGGTCGAGGACATCCCGGTGCTGGTCAATGATCTGATCCTGCGCATCGAGCATGAAAAGCGTGGTTCGGTGCGCCTCACGCCGGCCGCTGTGACCGCACTCACGCATTACCGCTGGCCGGGCAATGTACGCGAACTCGCCAATCTGATCGAGCGCCTCGCGATCCTGTTCCCGTACGGTGTGGTCGATGTCGCCGACCTGCCGGAAAAGTTCCGTGCGGGGATCCCGGTCAGCGTGCCCGAGATAAGTGACGACGATGTGTTGCCGGTGGTCAGTACCCATGGTGACCAGCCCAATACGGTATCCAGTATGCCGCGCCTGCCGGCCGAGGGCATCGATCTCAAGGTGCACCTCGCGAACATGGAGCAGAGTCTGATCCGCCAGGCCCTGGAAGAGGCCAACGGCGTGGTGGCGCACGCGGCGAAGAAGCTGAAGATGCGCCGTACGACCCTGGTCGAGAAACTGCGCAAGTACGGACTGCAGCGCGGCCAGGAGCTGACGGGCCTTTGACGTAATCGTTTTGTTCATTCGCCAGGTTGTTGTATTTCAACGAAAAATAATCATGGCACGTGTCTTGCTGAGTCTCTGCCGGAAGCACACCGGAGACGGGATTCGGCCACATGGGCACAGCGCAGATTCAACCGACACAGGATCCTCAGGCACTTGAACAGGCCTTCGGCGTGTTCAATGCGCTGTCGCAGCAACTCACTACCGCCTATGCGCAGTTGGAAGGGCGTGTCGTCGCGCTGACCGAGGAACTGGCGGGTACGCGGCGTGAGCGGCTCGATGAACGGGCGCAGAAGGAGCACCTTGCGGACCAGCTGGGCGTGTTGCTCGAGGCGCTGCCCGCCGCGATCGTGCTGGTGGATGTGCGCGACCGGGTGGACCGCTTCAATCCCGCTGCCGAACAGCTTTTCCCGGGTCTGGCCTGGGGCCGCCGCTGGAGTGAGGTCAAGCAGGAAGTGGTCGCGGCGGAGCCGACCCCCGGCGACTGGCGGCTTCGCGACGGCCGGCGGGTGAGCGTCTCGCAGCGGCCGCTGAACGACCGCGGGCGCATCATGGTGGTGGTCGACGTGACTGACCAGCGCCGCCTGCAGGAACGCGCCGAGCGCCAGGACAGGTTGACCGCGATGGGCGAGATGGCGGCACAACTGGCACACCAGGTGCGCACTCCGTTGTCGACCTCGGTGCGGTATGCCGGCCAATTGGCAAAGGGCAGCCTGAGTGACCGGCAGCGTCAGCAGTTCAGTGAGAAGCTGCTC
>JAGRHB010000197.1 GCA_020445245.1 Gammaproteobacteria bacterium | reverse complement strand
CAGATTGAGTACATCGTATCCAAGGGCTGGAACCCGGGCATCGAACACACCGAGCCGGAGAACGCGTTCCAGAACTACTGGTACATGTGGAAGCTGCCGATGTTCGGCGAGACCGACGTCGACGCCATCCTGGCCGAGTGCGAGGCCTGTCACAAGGCGCACCCGAAGAACCACGTACGCCTGCTGGGCTTCGACAACTACGCCCAGTCCGCTGGCGCGTCCATGGTTATCTACCGTGGCAAGGCCGTATAACGGCAGCGTCGACGGTTGTCGATGAGCAGAGCCCCTGCTCCGCCCGGCGGGGCGGGGGCTTTTCGTATCCGGCGTTGAGCCTTGAGTTGTGAGTTTTGAGCGCATGGCATGGGCCATGTCGACAATCACTCAGAATCCACAACTCAAACCTCATAACTCAAAATTCCTCGGAGAGGCATATGAGCGAAACCAACCGCGATCAGTTCCTGATCAAGAACGAACCCTATTACCGTCCGGTCCACAACGAAGTGGACATGTACCAGGCTGCGTACGACGCACGCATGCCCGTCATGCTCAAGGGTCCGACCGGCTGCGGCAAGTCGCGTTTTGTCGAATACATGGAAGCTGCAAAAGCCGCTGATCACCGTGGCCTGCAACGAGGACATGACGGCGTCTGACCTGGTCGGCCGCTTCCTGCTCGACATCAACGGCACCAAGTGGCAGGACGGCCCTCTGACCGTGGCCGCACGCATCGGCGCCATCTGCTATCTCGACGAGGTGGTCGAGGCGCGTCAGGACACCACCGTGGTGATCCACCCGCTGACCGACCACCGCCGCGAGCTGCCGCTGGAGAAGAAGGGCGAACTGGTGCATGCGCACGAAGACTTCCAGATCGTCATCTCCTACAACCCCGGCTACCAGTCGCTGATGAAGGACCTCAAGCAGTCGACCAAGCAGCGTTTCGGCGGCATGGACTTTGACTATCCCTCGGTCGAGATCGAGACCGAGATCGTCGCCCATGAAGGCGGCGTCGGGCGTGACATCGCCGAGAAGCTGGTGCAGGTCGCGCAGCGCTCGCGCAACCTCAAAGGGCACGGCCTGGACGAGGGCATGTCGACCCGCCTGCTGGTATATGCCGCCCAGCTGGTCGGCAAAGGCATAGATCCGCTGTCGGCGTGTCAGATGGCACTGGTCACCCCGCTGACGGATGACCCGGATATGCGCGATACCCTGAAGGCCGCGATCAACACCTACTTCTGATCGGACAAGGGAGCACATCGTGGAACGTACCTTCGAAAACCTGCTGTATGCCAGCCGCTGGCTGCTGGCGCCGATCTATTTTGGCCTCAGCCTCGCGTTGCTGGCCATCGGCATAAAGTTTTTCCAGGAGGTTCTGCATATCCTGCCGGTCGTCCTGCAGACCACGGAGGCCGACCTGGTCCTGGTGGTGCTGAGCCTGGTCGATATCGCCCTGGTCGGTGGCCTGCTGGTGATGGTGATGCTCAGCGGCTATGAGAATTTCGTCTCCCGCATCGATCTCAAAGAGGGTGGCGAGAAGCTCGACTGGCTGGGCAAGCTCGATTCCGGTTCTCTGAAGCAGAAGGTGGCCGCGTCCATCGTCGCGATTTCCTCGATACACCTGCTCAAGGCGTTCATGAACCTCGCACACATCGATAACGACAAACTGATGTGGTACGTCATCATCCACATGACTTTCGTCGTCTCTGCGATGGGTATGGCCTGGGTGGATCGTCTAAACCAGCACTGAGGCATTTCTCTATGTCGGTTGATTTCTCGGAATACGTCGCCTGTCTCGACCAGGAACACCAGCAGCACCGCGAGGCGCTGGAGTCTTCCTACCACGAGGCGGCCAGGGTCATGTCGCCGCGAGGCCTGCAGAACTATCTCGAAGGCATGCGCGCGATGTGTACCATGGGGCGTGGACACGACCTGGTGCTGACCTATATCCAGGAGATGCCCGGCGTCGCCAAAGAGGTCGGCGAGGACGTGATCCCGGATATCGTCGAGGCGATGATGAAGCTCGCCTCGCACACCTCAGGCAGCGTGATCGCGCTGATTCTGGCCAATATGCCACTGGTCGCACAGCGGCTTGGCGATGCCGAGGTGGTGCGCGGATTCCTCAACCTGTTGCACCAGATGGCCGGCAAGGCGCCACGCGGCATGCGCCCGATGCTGGAGAACCTCGACGAGCTGCTGGCCAAACTGACATTGGGCGGCCTGCGCCGCTGGGTCATGTGGGGCGCGCAGGCACACCAGCGCGACCTCGACGGCCAGATGGCCTATTTCAGCCTGAAGACCGAGTCGTCGCGTTCGGTGCTGCAGAAGGAGCGGCGCGGCACACTGTTCGTCGACAACCAGCGCAAGCTCAACTTCTACCTGCGGGCACTGTGGGCGCGTGCATTCCTGATGCGTCCCACCTCAGGCGACTACGAGACCCGCACAGGCCTGAAGCCATACATCCAGGATTTCCAGATCCATGTGCCGGATGCGTTCGACGCATTCCGTGGCATCAACGGCATCGAGATCTACCGCGCGACCGCGGCGCATTGTGCTGCACACATGGTCTATACACGCGAGCCGATCTCGGCCGAGCAGCTGTCGCAGGCGCAGATGCGATGCATCGAGCTGTTCGAGGACGCGCGTGTCGAATTCCTCGCGTATTCCGAGTTTCCCGGTCTGCGCAAGCTGTGGCTGTCTTTCTTCACCGCACAGCCGGGCAAGGATGAGGAGAAGACCGAGGTACACGAGGCAATGGACCTGATGATGCGTACCGCGCGCGCCATCATGGACCCCGACCACACAGACCCGCTCGATGTCGTCAACGAGGTAGCGGCCGGGTTCCGCGCGGCACTGGAAAAGGATCCTTACGACCCGCGCATGGCGTGGATGGCCGGCATCGATTTCTACAACAGGCTGACCGAGATCTCGCGCATCCCGAGTGTGCGCATCCTGTCCGACTGGCCGATCCCCTACCGGGACGACAACCGTTACTTCTGGGAATTCGACGAGAACATGTTCATCGCCGAAGGTGCCGACTACATACCGGCCACCCAACAGCAGGTGCGCAAGCACGTCTCGGTGATGGAGATGGCCAACGAGGTGGACTGCGAACTGGCCGGCGACGACGCACAGGAGGTCTGGGTCTGCGCCACCGAGTTCTACCCCTACGAAGACTTCGGTATCAGCTTCAACGAGATGTGGGGCAAGGAGCCGGTCTCCGAGCCGTATCACTACGACGAATGGGACTACCACGTGCAGCTGGCGCGTCCGGAATGGGCAACCGTGATCGAGCGCCGCCAGGGCAAAGGTGACCCACAGGTGATGGACGAGATCCTCACCAAGCACAAACCGATCGCATCACGCATCCGCCGCCTGATCGATGCCATGCAACCGCAGGGCATCGTGCGCCGCCGTGGCTATGAAGAAGGCGAGGAACTCGACCTGAATGCCGCCGTGCGCGCGATGATCGACATCCGCCGCGGCATCATGCCCGACCCGCGGATCAACATCCGAATCACCCGCCACATCCGCGACCTGTCTATCGTGGTGCTGATGGACCTGTCAGAGTCGACCAACGAAAAGGTGGGCTTCGAAGCAGGCGAACCGGGCTACGAAGAGGCCGATTCAATCCTCGACCTGACGCGCGAGGCGACTGGCCTGCTCGCCTGGGCCATCGATTCCATCGGCGACAACTTCGCGGTGCACGGCTTTGCGTCTGACGGGCGGCACGACGTCCAGTACTACCGATTCAAGGATTTTGAAAAGCCGTACGACGACGAGGCCAAGTCGCGCCTGGCGGGGATGAAGGGAAACCTGTCGACACGCATGGGTGCCGCGCTGCGCCACGCTGGCTGGCACCTGAGTCAGCAGCCGGCGCAAAAGCGCCTGGTGCTGCTGATTACCGACGGCGAGCCTGCAGACATCGACGAGCGGGATCCCCAGTACCTGCGCCATGACACCAAGAAGGCAGTCGACGACCTGGCGATGAAGGGCATCTATACCTACTGCTTGACCCTCGACCCGAATGCCGACCGCTACGTGGCAAGGATCTTCGGCGAGAACAACTACTCGGTCGTGGACAACGTGGAGAGGCTGCCGGAACGGTTACCCAATGTGTTCGCCGCACTGACGGGATAGCCGACCCGGCCCCACTGCACAGCAGGTTCAGCGTTCGCCTGCGCGAGGCGACCTCATCGCCGGGTTGGAGCCTGCTGTCGTAAAAGGGGGGCTTTGTCCGCAACCTTCACCCAATCGGTTCCGCCACGGTTCGCTGGTTTGAATCGCCCCGGATCTGATAGACACCTCGGCGCCAGATCTCGGCACCGGCAACCAAAAGCGGCCGTGGGATGGCGTCTAT
>JAGRHB010000196.1 GCA_020445245.1 Gammaproteobacteria bacterium | reverse complement strand
TGGAAATCGAGGCCTGGCAGCAGATTGAATTCGGGGTCGGCGAACTGCGCTGGCTACTACCGCCGAAGGTGGTCTGTGGCGGCAAGAACGGCAAGTGAGCGGGGATTGACGAAATGTTACTGACAGGGCGACAACGGCCCTGTCAGGTTGACGCGGCGGTCGCCTGTCAGCGTTGACGCCAACCGCCACTGGCCTCCTGCAGCCAGTACCCGGGCAATGCCTCCTGAACCCACACCTTGGCGAAGGTAGCGCGCACCTCGGCCTCCCATTCCGGATGGCCATTGGCGCGGGCGATCTCGCTGTACAGCTTCGCACGGTCGGCGTTCTCGTCCGCCACCAGTTTTTTCACCTGGTTGCGTTCGCCCAATGCGGCTGCATTGAGATCACGTATCGTGACCGAGCCCTTGTTGTCGAACCCGATCACCCCGCTGCGGTAGAACGGGGCCAGCCTGGATTGGCGTTTCTGCATACTGGCGCGGATCGCACTGATCGCCGCGGTATTGATATTGATGTCGGCCTGTGCCGCCTGCGCCGGCGCCACCAGTGCCTCCATCATCACCCCGAATGCAATGGCCAGTGGGTGCCCCTGCGGTGTATACGACTGTTTGTCGTCCGGCCTGGCCGGAGGTGCCTGCTCCTGCGGCTCGCTCTTGAGCACATCGCGCACGATGGTGCGCGCCGCCTCCTCCGCCGCCGCCGCGGGAAAATAGATATTGATCGTGACGCAGGCCGTCAAAGCCAACACCATCAGTGGAAGTCCGATAATCCTGTTCAACATGCCTCGTCCCGTCTCGATCATTTGATCTGTGCCCCTTCGACCTGAATCTGTTGCAAGCGTTCCACCAGGTCTTTCCACGCCACGCTGCGATTGCGCCCGATCACGTCGATCCTAGGCAGACCCGAACCCTTCACAAGGTAGTAGCCGCCATCCGGTCGCGCAAGCCCGTCGAGGTCGGCCACACTGCCCTGCAGCAGTATTCTCAGATCGATCCTGTCGTAGCGAAATTCGTCGAAAACACGCAGCACCGTGGCCGACAGCCCGGCCGGCACACCACTGCCCAGCTCAGTCAGATTCTCCACGGCACGCTGGCTGATTCTGTGACGCGAGTCATCGTTCTGCGGCGTATACAGGTGCAGGTCGAAGCGGTCGGGCTGCCAGCCGACCAGCTGGATGCTGCGCATGTCGGCATCCAGTCTGCCCTCGATGCGGCCGAACGCGAAGGTCTCGGTCAGTGCCTCGAGTTCGAGCCCACGCATGATCGCGTCCGCTTTCAGCACCGGCACGGTGCCGAGCGGATCCTGGATGCTCAGCCCACTGACCTCGATACGACCGCCGAACGCGCTGAATTCGAGGCCGCCACCGACGCTGAACAGACCTTCGACATAATTCAGTTCGCGCAGCTGTGCGCTCAGACTGCCATTGAACGGTGGCCATTCCAGGGTCCGGGTCAACTGCTCCAATGAGACATCGCGCAACGAGGCACTGGCCTCCCACTTCGGCCTGGCACCGGCGATCAGTGCGCCGCTCAGCGCAAAACGGTCGAGCGCGATCGAACCGCCCAGCACCGGCACCACAACCGGCTCCACCAGATCGATGCGATCAGCGGCAAAATGAACCCGGACGTCGAAGGCGCCCGTGGGAATCCGGTAGATGCTGGCGCCCGCGATCGCCAACCTTGAGACCGGCACCACCTTGCTGCGGTCCCAGCCGATGCTGCCGTCGGTATCGTCGAGGGCAAAGCGACCCTGTCGGTCCTCCAGCGCGAGATCCTTGATCTCCAGGCCTGCCTGGTCCAGACCTTGTTCGTCGAAGTGCAGAACCAGGCCGACGTGACCCGCGACCAGCATGTCGTCTGCCGGGGTGCCGATCAGGAATGGCTGCAGCAGCCGCCCGTACAGCCGACCGGCATCGTCACTGTGCATGGCAATGGTCAGGTCTTTCGGTGTGAGTTCAGGTCCCTGGAACAGGCCGGTTGCGGAGACGGCTGCGGTACCTGCCAGTTCCAGCGAGCCGCCGTCCAGCTGCAGGCGCGCCTGTTGCGGTGACCAGCTGCCCGAGAGGCTGAGCGTCACAGGTCCATCACTGGCATCGATGAAAAGCGGCTCTGCATAAGCGGCGCCGCTGGGCCAGGCCAAAGTGGCATCGAAGCGCCATAACGCCTTGCGTACCCGCCCGCGCAGCTCGGTCTTGATGACCACCTTCTCCGCCGCCTGGGTGCCATCGGGTGAAGCATAGGCAAGCTGGTCGAACACCAGGTCGGCGTCGACGGACTCAAGGCCCGCAGGGCCGCCCCCCAGCTTGACCAGGCCGCTGGCGCGTCCCTCGATACCCCAGTCGGATGGCAACGCGAGCTGGCCGCTGAGGGCCGCCAGTCGTGCGATCGTGGTGCGATGAGGCTGCAACCGTGCGGACCAGACGCCATCATCGGCATTCAGTTCCAGTGCCACCGTGCCCTGCGCCAACGCCAGCCGGGGAATCGTGATCTGCAGGCGGCCATCGTCGACGTAGCTGCCCTGCCAGGTCGCATCCTGTGGCTCGATCGGTGACGCCTGCAGCTTCAGGCGTCCGTGCTCACACAGCCAAGCGGACCCGTCGCGCGACACGTCCGGACATTCGAGCCGGAGACCCTCGAGGGTTCCATGGCTGTCCGGCAGCACCAGATTCGCCACCGTGATCGCGACCGCGTAGTGATCGACGGCGACCTCACTCAGGCTGATCGCGATGCCATCGGCACGCCAGCCCTCCCCTTCGATGTCATCGACCGAAAATCCCAACTCGAACGCCGCCATGCCTGCCGCACTGAGCAAGCTGAGTACGCCGACGGCCAGCAGCCGACACGACGGGTTGCCGGGATCGATCAGGGAATGGACAGATGGGTTCACCTGTCCGAATGTGCGTCGCACGGCCGGTGGCGTCAAGGTCGCCGCCCCGACCGATACGCGGATTCAGAATGCGTCGCCCGGAATGCGCACCCAGCCTTCCATCAACACCCGCGCACTGCGGCTCATGACCACCTTGTCGACCGTCCACTCGCCGCCTTTGCGGCTCGCCGCCGCACCGACCTTCAATGTGCCCGATGGATGACCGAAGGTAACGCTGTTGCGGTCACCACCGCCGGCCGCCAGGTTGACCAGGGTGCCCGGGATCGCGGCGGCCGTGCCGATCGCCACCGCCGCGGTGCCCATCATCGCGTGATGCAGTTTTCCCATCGACAGCGCCCTTACATTGAGATCGATCTGCGCGGCCGCAATCTGCTTGCCGCTGGAAGCCAGGTAGTCCTGCGGCGGGGCGACAAAGGCCACCTTTGGGGTGTGCTGACGACCGGCTGCCTCGGCCACGTCGCTGATCAGCCCCATACGCAGCGCCCCGTGAGCGCGGATGGTCTCGAACATCGACAGGGCCGCGTTGTCACCGTTGATCGCATCCTGCAGCTCGGTGCCGATGTACCCGATGGCCGCGGCGTCCAGAAAGATCGTCGGGATACCGGCGTTGATCATGGTTGCCTTGAAGGTGCCGATACCGGGGACCTCCAGGTCATCCACCAGATTGCCGGTCGGGAACATGGCGCCCCCGGCATCGGCGGGGTCGATGAACTCCACCTGCACCTCGGCCGCCGGGAAAGTCACGCCATCCAGTTCGAAGTCGCCGGTCTCCTGCACCTCCCCGTTGGCAATGGGGACATGGGCGATGATCGTCTTGTGGATGTTGGCCTGCCAGATACGCACGACCGCAATGCCGTTCTCCGGGATCCGCTGCGCATCCACCAGGCCGCTGGCGATGGCAAACGAGCCTACCGCGGCGGTCAGGTTGCCGCAGTTCCCGCTCCAGTCGACGAAGGGCCTGTCGATCGATACCTGGCCGAACAGGTAATCGACGTCGTGATCCGGTCTGTCACTCTTGTCCAGAATGACCGTCTTGCTGGTGCTCGATGTCGCACCGCCCATGCCGTCGGTGTGCTTGCCATAAGGGTCCGGGCTGCCGATGACGCGCAGCAACAGCCGGTCGCGTGCCCCACCCGGCACCTGCGCCGGCTGCGGCAGGTCACTCAGGTTGAAGAACACGCCTTTGCTGGTACCACCACGCATGTAGGTGGCCGGGATTCGGATCTGGGGTACGGAAGTCATCGCGATCACCTGCCTGATTCAACCGGCCGCGGCCGATTCGAGAAAGTCCTGGGCAAACCGTTGCAACACACCACCGGCCTGGTAGATCGCCACCTCTTCGGCAGTATCCAGGCGGCAGGTCACCGGCACCTCGGCAATCCCTCCGTTGCTGCGGTGAATCACCAGCGTCAGCTCGGCACGCGGTGTCGGCTCACCAACGACATCAAAGGTCTCGGTACCGTCGATGGCGTAGG
>JAGRHB010000195.1:2081-4410 GCA_020445245.1 Gammaproteobacteria bacterium | reverse complement strand
TGATGCAGCTGGTCGAGTTTCTGTTCGGGGATGCCGAGCCTGTGCAATGCGATGCCCAGGCGGGTTGCCAGCGCTGAGCTTGCCATCACGCCGGCGCCAAGCACGGCGCCGGCAATCGCATTGATCACAGGTCCCGCGACCAGCAGTGCGCCGACCCCGGGTACGACCAGCAGACCACTCGCGCCAGCCAGCAATCCGGCGAGTGATCCCCACAGCGCACCCTGTTCGCTCCAGACCCGGATTCGTTCCGTCTCGTCGCCATAGCAGATGCCGAGAAAGTCGTCGCCGTGACCACCGGCACGGTGCAACAGCGATACCTGATCCATGGGAAAATCTTTTTCGATCAACTGCTCGAGCACGCGCGTGGCGCTGCCCGGAGAGTCGAACAGCGCAGCGATCAGCGGTTCAGCGTGAAGACGCGCATGCATGACAGGCGCTAACGCTTGTGATCGATCGGTACGGTAAGTACGTCGCAGCGCGCGTTGTTGGTGACGGCGCTGGCGGTCGAACCGAGCAGACGTGAGAGTCCGTGATGGCCGTGGCAGCCCATTACGATCAGATCAGCTTTCAGGGCCTCGGCTTGCGAAAGTATGACCGCCTTGGCCGAGCCCGGCGTGACATGGCCGTGTAAATCGCTGTTGCCCAGTTCAGCGATCAGTTCCTGCATGCGCCGACGTGCCGCTTCCAGCAGCTCCTGTTCCATATCCCGGTCGGCGGCACTGGGTATCGGCGGATCGTAGGCCTGGTCGTAAAAGACAACGCTCTCCACGGCATGCAGAAGGGTTGCGCGGCCGCCATGGCGCTCCGCCAGGTCGAGGGCACGGCGCGCTGCACGCACCGAGTGGGCAGAGAAATCCACCCCGACCAGAATGTTGCGGTAGGGGGCGGGTGACTCGCCATCGAGATCGGACTGTCGCTGCGGTTCGCGCAGCCAGTCCCATGCCTCGCCGAGCCGGTCCTGCTCGAAAAAGCGCACCGGTGCCGTCGTGAACGGATTGGCCATCAGCGTCATCCAATGCTGCAGCGTGCCGTGACCGACAATGGCAATGCGATCGAAGTTATCCTGATGCTTCATGCCGATGCGGAAGTCGTCCCAGGCGGCCTCCAGGTCCCAGCCATGGAAGTCGACCAGCTCGAGCAGCAATGCAATGCGACCGCTGGCCTCGATCAGTCCTTCCAGTCGCGGCAGCAAGGCCTGGTAGTCCGCGTGACTGAGCTTGCCGCTGAGTCGGAAGGCGACGATGTTGTCTTCCTGGACCGGAATCTGCTCGATCATGAGTGCTCTCCCTGGTTTCTCGACAGTCGATTTTTCCCTGAGCGATGGGCCGGCGTTCTAGGTGCAAATACCTGCGACAAGCTGCAGTCCGTGCGGGGGCGGAATCGGTGGGCGCATCCAGATAGACACCTTGGTCGCCGAACGAGTTCAAATCCAGATATGTCTACACATTTGGGCGACATGCGTTCAATACAGTTGCCGGTTTTCCCTGCGATCGAGCGACGCTCGATCCGCGCAGCGTCGCGCACACAAACCAGGTCGATATGCCGTGGTGTTTATTCTAATAAACAGTGAGTTAAGGCATATATCGAGAATTGATATGAATTCATGTAGAAAGGGATTTTGAATCACCAGCGGCTAATCATGCCTTCCGGTTGATCGGTGCAGGAGGTTAAAATGCGCATGACAAGACGCTTCCCCGGCAGCTGCTCGCGGTTGCTGTGATTCAACCCACTGATCGACGGAGTCTGCAGTAATGCTCCTGCTCGCCCATCATGACCGCGAAACCATCATTCTCGAGACCAGTGACGGGCCGATCGAGGTACGCCTTTCGCGCCTGGGCGGTGCTGAGCCGCGGATCGGGATCGACGCACCCAAGTCCGTGCGTATCATTCGCAAGCAGGCCCAGATCGAGGAATGCTTCGACAGTCCATTGATGCTCACCGGGGATGAGGATGTCTGGTGGTTGCATCCGGAGGAGGCCGAATCAGTCACATCGAGCGATTCCTTTGATGGGGTACAGCTGGCACAACGGGACTGGGACGACGGGACGCTGGACTGAAGCGCGAGGAAAATGGCCATGGGCCGGGGTGCAGGGCAGTCCGGTAGCTGTTGGGACGGGTACCCGGTTGCCGTGGGAGCTGTCGGCGGCGGTATCGACATAGGGGTACACCGGCAAATGCACCGTATCGGCATCTATGCCCTGATGGTCGGGGCGGTCCTCGTGAGCATCGGCCTGTTGGCGGGGTTCGGATTGTTGTTTGGCGGCTACGATGATCAGGCCAGACTGTTGCTCGGTGCAGTCCCATTCGGATTTCTGATCGGCTTTGCCGG
>JAGRHB010000195.1:0-1981 GCA_020445245.1 Gammaproteobacteria bacterium | reverse complement strand
TTGTTTGGCGGCTACGATGATCAGGCCAGACTGTTGCTCGGTGCAGTCCCATTCGGATTTCTGATCGGCTTTGCCGGCGTGGTCATGACGCTGCTGAGCGGCTCCGACGTCAACGGCTGACGGCCAACTGCCCGTAACCGCCCACCCGGCCGGTCTGTTCGTGTTCCGGCATGTTCCAAACGACCAGCGCGACCGCACCAAACAGTGCGACCAGCTTGATTCCTTCCAACAATGGCTTTGCGATCTTCATGGGCGGGCGACTCACCGACCGGTTTACCGGTGACTGGTGGGCTAAGTCTGCCCGGCCTGTCTGACAGGGAAATGTCAGTGACATCGCATCGCGATGACCGGCCGGCAGTCAGCCGGGGTGGGTGGAAGTCACGGGTCTTGCCGGCTTCGGTTCGCCGTTGGAGGTGTTGTCGACATCGGACCTGTCCGATACCGGTTGGTACCGTTCGGCCTGGATCAGGATGCCCAGCTTGGGGTGATCCACGTAATGCAGTTCCCCGCTGCGCATCCGCCGACGCAGCTGGATGCGGTAGGGGGTGGACGAGTTGGCATCATTCAGAACGAGGTCGGTCTCCAGGTGCAGAAAACGGCCGCGGGTCACCCGGACCAGCCCATTCAGTCGTCCGCTGCCAATCGCGTACCAGCGACTGCTGTTGCGATCCGGAGGTGCCTGTCGCCATGCGATATGTTCGTGGACGATGAGTCCCTTCTTCTTCAACGTGTACGCCTCCGGGCCCAATACCTTCGGTCCACCGGGCAGGCTTTCCAGGCGCATCGTGGTTGCGCCGCGATCGGGCTCGCCCGGGTCGGCCGGCCAGAACTCGTCTGCGCCGCCACCGGGCCGTTCGAACACCAGCATCTCGAAGTCGTAGAGGTCCTCGTCGGCGACCACCGGGCCGACCAGCGAGAGGCCGAGAATCACAACGGCGAGCAAGCGCCACCTGGAACGGTTCGTAATCATGGTGAATGACTTCACTGTATACCGAGCAATTGGTCAAGTACGGCCTTCACACCCTGTACACGTTGTGCAGGATCAGCCAGGTCGGCGAAGAATCTCAGTTTGTCGCCACCTTCCAGCTTGAATGACTTTGGCTGTGTCTGAATCAGTTGGATCAGGCGCGTCGGGTCAATCCTGGGCTCGGCGTCGAAATGGATCTTGCCTCCCGCCGGCCCGGCCTCGATCTTGCGGATGCCGAAAGGTTCGGCGTGCAGTTTCAATTCGGTCGCGTCGAACAGATTGCGGGCAGGATCGGGCAGCAGGCCGAAGCGATCGATCATCTCCACCTTGAGGTCGCGCAACTCCTCGCCGGATTGTGCCGAGGCGATGCGCTTGTATTGGATCAGGCGCACATGGACGTCCGGCAGGTAGTCGTCCGGGAGCAGGGCGGGGATATGCAGGTCGACCTCGGCACCATGGTCGAGTGGGCGATCGAGTTCCGGCTGGCGCCCGGCACGGATCGCCTGGACCGCGCGCTCGAGCATCTCGGTGTACAGAGTGAAACCGATCTCATGGATCTGTCCGCTCTGCTCGTCGCCGAGCAATTCGCCGGCGCCTCGAATCTCCAGGTCATGGGTGGCCAGGGTGAAACCGGCCCCCAACTCCTCGAGCGACTCGATCGCCTCCAGTCGCTTGCGGGCATCAGGGGTCATCGCCTTGGCTGGCGGCGCGATGAGATACGCATAGGCGCGATGGTGCGAACGGCCGACGCGGCCACGCAACTGATGCAGCTGTGCCAGACCGAGTTTGTCGGCACGGTCGATGATGATGGTGTTCGCGCTCGGCACATCGATGCCGCTTTCGACGATCGTGGTGCACACCAGGATGTTGAAACGCTGGTGGTAGAAGTCACGCATGATGCGTTCGAGCTCGCGTTCACGCATCTGGCCATGGGCAAACTCGACCCGTGCACCGGGTACCAGTTCGGCCACCTTGCGCGCGGTCTTTTCGATCGTCGCCACCTCGTTGTGCAAC
>JAGRHB010000194.1 GCA_020445245.1 Gammaproteobacteria bacterium | reverse complement strand
CGCCTGCGCGGCGCGTGCCGCCGGTGTGGCGTTGACCCTGCACCCGGGTGCCGTAGCCGAGATCGAGGGCCGCTTCGGCGCCGATGCCTACCCCAACCGGATCAAAATGGCGGAGCTGCCGGCGGGCAGTGATCTGATCCCCAACCCGTACAACCGCATCCCCGGTTTCAGCATCAATGGTCATTACTTCATGCCGGGCTTTCCCGACATGGCGCATCCGATGGCGGCCTGGGTGCTCGATACCCGGTTCGCTGATGGTGGCCGGGCCGAACGCCAATGTGCAGTACGTGTACGCGGTGTCACGGAGAGCAGCCTGATGGACCTGATGCAGCAATTGGTTGAACAGTTTCCGGAGGCCAGATTGTTCAGCCTGCCGCGTCTCGGCGCCGAGTTTCAGATCGAGCTCGGTTTTCGTGGCCACGGCGACCTCAATGCGCCGCTGCAGGCCCTGATGGCCGGGCTCGAACAGCGTGGTGTCGCGTTCGACAGACTGGACGATTGATGCCTGGGGTCGCCGACCGACCCTGGCCACAGGAGGCCGTCCTCCGGCCGATTGCCTGTCGGCAGTATTGCCGCGGGGCTGGAGCCCTGCGGATCATGAAGCGGCATTTCAGGCTAGACTTTTACCCATAGATCCGATGCCAGGGATGATTCAGTTGGGTTTCTCACGCGACAGACCGAAGAAGCCGCCGGGTGAACGACAGCAGCCGCTGCCGTGGCAACATCCCGCCATTCCAGAAGACGATCCCGACGCGGCGGCACGGGTGCGCGCGATCATGGCCAGCCCGAGCTACCGCGAGGCGGACCGGGACCCTGACTTTCTGCACCAGCAGGAAATGCGCGGTGCACGCCTGCAGGTCGACTACGCGAAGGCCGAGTCGGTGCTGCGTGCCTACGGGATCGAGCGCACCATCATCGTGTTTGGCAGCACGCGCATCCCCGACCCGACAGTGGCGCGCCGCCGCCTCGATGAGCTGCAGCGACGCCTGGCACGGCAGCCGGATGACCAGCGCCTGCGGCGGCAGCTCGCGGTCGCCGGGCGGATCCTCGACAACAGCCGCTACTACGACGTGGCGCGCGATCTGGGGCGGCTGGTTGGCAGTGCGCAACACGGTGGTGAACGCGACCACCTGGCGGTGATGACCGGGGGCGGTCCCGGCATCATGGAGGCCGCCAATCGTGGTGCCTTTGACGTCGGCGCCGATACCATCGGCCTGAACATCTCGTTGCCGCACGAGCAGCAGCCGAACCCGTACGTGACACCGGACCTGTGTTTCCTGTTTCACTATTTCGCGCTGCGCAAGCTGCATTTCATGCTGCGTGCCTGTGCCCTGGTCGCCTGTCCCGGTGGTTATGGCACGATGGACGAGCTGTTCGAGTCCCTGACGTTGATCCAGACGCGCACGATCGATCCCCTGCCGGTGGTGCTGGTCGGCGAATGTTTCTGGCGGCGCGCCTTCAATGTCGATTTTCTGGTCGACGAGGGTGTGATCGACGAAGAGGACCGAGATCTGTTCTGGTTCGCCGAGACCGCGCAGGAGGCCTGGGACGGCATCCAGCAATGGCACCGCAATGCCGGGGCACCCCTGGTGGATGGGGGTGGGGCCTGACGATGCGGATCTCTTTTCACGGCGCGGCGCGCGGGGTGACCGGCTCCTGCCACCTGATCGAATGTGCCGGGGTGAAGGTCCTGGTGGACTGCGGCCTGTACCAGGGTGGCCGGCAGATCGAGGAAGAGAATGCGGCGTCGTTCGGGTTCGAACCGGCGGATGTCGATTTCCTTCTGCTCACGCATGGTCACCTGGATCACTGCGGGCGCATCCCACTGCTGGTGGCACGGGGTTTTCGGGGCGAGATCATCACAACCGCCGCGACGCGCGAACTGGCACGCCTGGTCATGCTCGATGCTGCCGATCTGCAGGAAGAGGAGGCGGCATGGCTCAACAAGAAGGCACGCCGCCACCATGACCGTGCACACGAGGTGCAACCGCTGTACACAGTGCTGGACGCACTGGACAGCATGGACTACTTCGGGCGGGTTGCCACTTACGCCAAGCCGATAGACATCGCTGATGGCGTGCGCGTGACCTTTCTCGATGCGGGTCACATCCTTGGCTCTGCCAGTGTGTTGCTCGAACTGGAAGAGAAAGGCAGGAAACGGCGGGTGGTCTTCTCGGGTGACCTGGGGGCCAGCGGCCGGCCGATGTTGCGTGATCCGACCAGGCCGCCGCCGGTGGATATCGTGGTGATGGAGACCACCTACGGCGACCGTGCACACAAGGACCTCGGACGATCCATCGACGAGCTGTATACGGCAATCCGTGACACCTTCAGGCGCGGTGGCAATGTGATCATCCCCACGTTTGCGCTCGAACGCGCACAGGAACTGTTGTTCTGCCTGCGCGAAGGCATCGAACAGGGTCAGCTGCCCGCATCGATGCAGGTGTTTCTGGATTCGCCGATGGCGATTTCAGCGACGGAGATCTTCCGTCGTCACCCCGATTGCTACGAACCCGAGGTCAAGGCCATGTTCGACGGAGGGGCGGATCCGTTCGCCCTGCCGGGACTGCACTTCACCCGCGAGACGGCAGCCTCGATGGCGCTCAACCGGATCGGTGGTGGTGCGGTGATACTGGCCGGGTCCGGGATGTGTACCGGTGGTCGTGTGCTGCATCACCTGAAGCACAACCTGTGGCGCTCGGATTGCAGTATCGTATTCGTCGGCTTCGCCGCGCATGGCACCCTCGCGCGCCGGATCATCGACGGGGCGGCAATGGTGCGTATCTATCGCGAGGACATTCCGGTACGTGCACGCATCTACACCATCGGCGGCTTTTCCGCCCATGCCGACCGCAACGAGCTGCTGGCGTGGCACAAGGCTGCGGGGACGCCGGAACTGACGGTACTGGTGCATGGTGATGAGGAGGCGATGCAGGCGTTTGCCGCCGCCCTGGGTGATGCAAAGGTGGTGATGCCCACTTTGCACGAGGCGATCCAGCTGTGATGGCGACAGGACCCGGTCTGCCATGCGCGACCCGGCGCCAGTGTCCGGGGATCAATCGGGTTCACGCCTTTCGCGACGGTTACTCACCATGTTCATCGATGCCCGTTCCCTGCCAGACCTGAGCAGGTTTGAGGCCGATGTCGCGATCATCGGTGCCGGTCCGGCCGGTATCAGCCTTGCACGCCTGTTCGACGACAGCCCGACCCGGGTGTGCCTGATCGAGTCCGGCGGCGTGCAGCCGGAGGCGCCGACCCAGGCGCTGTACGACGGTGAGAGTGTCGGCATTGCGTACCCGGTGATCGCCCATCGGCTGCGCTTTCTCGGCGGCAGCTCCAACCATTGGGGCGGTTTTTGCCGGCCGCTGGACGCGATCGACTTCGAGCAACGCGACTGGGTCCCTCACAGCGGCTGGCCGTTCGGCAGGGAGACGCTGCTGCCGTATTACGAAAGGGCCTGCGATCTCGTGGAGATCACGCCGCCACGATTCGACGACAAGGCCTACTGGGAGCGCGTCACCGGTGAGCCGTTGCCCGACTCGGTCACCGGCCGGATGCAGGTCCGGTTCGTGCATTTCAGTCCGCCCACCCATTTCGGCGAACGCTATGGCAGCGAATTGGCGGCGTCGAGGAATATCGACGTGCTGCTCAATGCAAACGTGGTGAACATCGCCGCAGTTGGCGAGGGTCGGCATGTCGAGCATCTGCAGCTGCAGACGCTGAGTGGGCTCAGGCACAGGGTCAGCGCGCGGGTGTACGTGCTGGCGACCGGTGGTCTGGAGAATGCCCGGATGATGTTGTTGTCCAATGACAGCATGCCGGCCGGGCTTGGCAACCTGCATGACCTGGTCGGTCGGTTCTTCATGGAACACCCGCACCTGTCCGGCTTTGCCGAACTGGTGGTGGCCGACATCCTGCGCCTGCCCGGTATCTACCGCACACGTGTGTATGCCGACGGTCGCTATGCCACCGCCGCGTTCAATCCCTCGGAGTCGTTCCTGCGGGATCGGCACCTGCTCAACTGCACCTTCATGGCGGGCCAGGCCGGTGACTATCATTCGAACGTTGCGCCGAACTGGGAGCGCGCCGGGTCGCACAAGGCGATGCTCGAGGCCGCACGTCACTTCTTGATCGACGATCGCAGGGCGGCGATTCTGCCGTCGACGCTGCTCGGCCATTGGCTGGGACTCGGTTGTGCCTGTGAGCAGGTACCGAACCCGGACAGCCGGGTCACGCTGTCGGCTCAGCGTGATGCACTCGGCCTTCAGAAGCTGCGTCTTGACTGGAGGCTCACCGAGCAGGACAGACTCAGTGCACTCGAACACATGCGTTCACTGGTGATGGAGATCGGCGCGCTGGACATCGGGCGTGTGTTCGACAGCGGCGAGTACGACGACGCATGGCCGGAGATCGTCG
>JAGRHB010000193.1 GCA_020445245.1 Gammaproteobacteria bacterium | reverse complement strand
CGCGCGCTACGCAGTCTCAACCCTTCCCCGTACATGTACTTCATGGATCTGGAGGATTTCCAGATCGTCAGCTCTTCCCCGGAGATCCTCGCTCGCCTGGAAGACGGCCTGATCACCAACCGGCCGCTGGCGGGCACCCGACGCCGTGGACACACGCCGGAGGAAGATGCGCTGTTTGAAGCGGAGCTACGCTCCGATCCCAAGGAAATCGCCGAACACCTGATGCTGATCGATCTCGGTCGTAACGACACCGGGCGGGTGGCGCAGGTCGGCAGCGTGAAACTGACCGACAGGATGGTGGTGGAGCGCTACTCGCACGTGATGCACATCGTGTCCAATGTAACCGGCCAGCTCAACCCTGGCATGACAGCAATCGATGTGCTGCGCGCGACCTTTCCGGCAGGCACGGTATCCGGGGCGCCGAAGATCCGGGCGATGGAGATCATCGACGAGCTGGAGCCGGTGAAGCGCGGGGTCTATTCGGGCGCCGTGGGATACCTGTCGTGGAACGGCAATATGGACACCGCGATCGCGATCCGCACCGCAGTGATCAAAGACGGCCAGCTGCACATCCAGGCGGGCGCCGGTGTGGTCGCCGATTCGGTGCCCGACCTGGAGTGGAAGGAGACCATGAACAAGGGACGTGCAGTGTTCCGAGCAGTCGCGCTGGCCGAAGCCGGGCTCGACCAACATCCCTGCAGCGTGGAGGAGGGTTGAACATGTTGCTGATGATCGACAACTACGATTCCTTCACGTTCAACATCGTGCAGTACTTCGGGGAGCTCGGCGCCGAGGTCAAGGTCGTTCGAAACGACGAGATCGATGTCGCCGGCATTGCCGCACTGGCACCGCAGCACCTGGTGATCTCACCGGGGCCGTGCACACCGACCGAGGCCGGTGTCTCGGTGGATGCGATCAAGGCCTTTGCCGGCAGGATCCCGATCCTGGGCGTGTGCCTGGGCCACCAGTCGATCGGCCAGGCGTTCGGCGGCAGGATAGTGCACGCGCGCGCGGTGATGCACGGCAAGACCTCACCGATCCACCATAAATTTGTCGGTGTGTTCTCCGAACTGCCGAACCCGTTCGAGGCGACGCGCTACCACTCGTTGGTCATCGAGCGCGAGAGCCTGCCGGACTGTCTTGAGATCACCGCCTGGACAGAGTGCGACGGAAATGTCGACGAGATCATGGGTGTCCGGCATCGCGAGTTGGCGGTGCAGGGCGTGCAGTTTCATCCGGAGTCGATACTTACCGAACACGGTCACCAGATGCTGGACAATTTTTTGCGGGGTCGCTAGCCGTCAGGCCGGCGACGCAAACGACGAGAGACGGATGCCATGGATATGAAACAGGCCATCGCGCGCATGACCGAACGCCGCGATCTGGATGCTGAAGAGATGACCGCCGTGATGCGGGTGATCATGACCGGCGGCGCGACGCCCGCCCAGATCGGGGGCTTCCTGGTCGGCTTGCGGATGAAAGGCGAGACGGTGACCGAGATCGCGGCGGCGGCGGGCGTGATGCGCGAGCTGGCGTCCGGCGTGGACATCCGTGGACTCGACCATGCGGTGGACATCGTCGGCACCGGCGGTGATGCCTCGGGTACCTTCAATGTCTCCACCGCCAGCATGTTCGTGGCCGCCGCCGCCGGTTGCCACGTGGCAAAGCATGGCAACCGCTCGGTATCGAGCAAGTCGGGGAGTGCGGATGCGCTCGAGACCGCGGGACTGAGGCTCGACCTGTCGCCGGCGCAGGTGGAGCGCTGTGTCCGCGAGGTGGGCGTCGGTTTCATGTTCGCACCTGGGCACCACAGCGCGATGAAACACGCGATCGGACCGCGCCGGGAGATGGGCGTGCGTACGCTCTTCAATGTGTTGGGGCCGCTGACCAATCCGGCCGGCGTTCCCAACCAGCTGCTCGGTGTCTTCAGTGATGATCTGCTGGAACCGCTGGCCGAGGTGCTGCGCAAACTGGGCAGCCGCCACGTGATGGTGGTGCATTCACACGACGGCCTGGACGAGATCAGCATTGGCGATCAGACCGAAGTCGCCGAACTGAAGGACGGGGCAGTCCGCCGTTTCACGGTACAGCCCGAGGACTTCGGGCTGCGCCGCAGTCCGCTGGACAGTGTCCGCGTCGAGGGACCGCAGGACAGCGTGAAGACCATCATCGGGGTGTTGGACAATACCCCGGGGCCGGCGCGCGATATCGTCGTCCTCAATGCCGGTGCCGCGATCTATGTCGCAGGACTCGCCGATTCGTTGAAGGAGGGGGTGAAAAAGGCCGACCGTGCGATTGCCAGCGGTGAGGCGCGCAACCGACTCGACCGTCTTGTCGTGTTGACCCAGGGTTTCGAATGAGCCGGGCCGCATCGATGAACGACACGCCGGATATCCTGAAAAAGATTGTTGCCCGAAAACACGAGGAGATCGCTGCGCGCCGAGCGCATGTCCCGCGGGCGGCGCTGGCAGCCCGCTTGGCGGACGCGGACGCCCCGCGCGGCTTTGTCACTGCGATGCAGACCCGGGTCGACGCGGGCAGGCCGGCGGTGATCGCCGAGATCAAGAAGGCGTCTCCATCCAAGGGGGTCCTGCGGGCGGACTTCCGTCCGGCAGATATCGCGCGCAGTTATGCGCAGGGAGGGGCTGCCTGTCTGTCGGTGCTTACCGATATCGATTTCTTCCAGGGCAGCGACGCCTATCTGCAGGAGGCGCGTGCAGCCTGTGCGTTGCCGGTGATTCGCAAGGACTTCATCGTCGATCCCTACCAGGTGGTCGAGGCGCGTGTGATCGGCGCCGACTGTATCCTGTTGATTGCCGCATGCCTGGACGATGAGCAGCTGCACAGGCTGAATGCGCAGGCCCATGACCTGGGTATGGATGTCCTGATCGAGGTGCACGATGGTGCCGAGCTGGAACGCGTGCTGCGCACCGGCAACCGGCTGATCGGCATCAACAATCGTAACCTTCGGACATTCGAGGTCAGCCTGCAGACCACGCTGGACCTGCTGGAGCAGATTCCCCCCGGACGGCTGATAGTGACCGAGAGTGGGATCCTGGCGCCACAGGACGTGCAGCTGATGCGGCGTCACGGCGTCAATGCGTTTCTGGTCGGGGAGGCCTTCATGCGGGCCGATGACCCGGGCGCGCGACTGGCCGAGCTGTTTGCCTGAGTTGTCTGCCGGAGCAGGCGGCGGGGACGCTGGCGAACGGGCATGGCCGTTTCCCTCTCTCCAGGCTCTCTCCCAATACGGAGAGGACACGGGCTTGCTTCGCCCGTTACTCGTTAGCCCTCGAGTCCGATCAGGATATCGCGCGTGGCATGCGGATGCCATTGCTGTACCACCTGTCCACCGACGACGTCGATGTTGCAGGCCTCGGATCCGCAAAGGTCTGCCGGAATGTGCGAACGCAGGATATTCAGCACCTTGTCGGTCTCGCCGGCGCGCGCGTAACGCATGATCGTCTGGGAGAATCCGTACTCGTGGTCAAACAGATCGACCACCAGTCGGTTGACCGGCTCGACCTCGCCGGCACGCTCGAACACACTGGCGTTGCGCTGGTACTCATCGTCATGGATCCACAGGCAGATGCTCGGATGGCCGACCTTCAGCCCGTGTTTGGCGGTCATCAGGTACTCCCACAGCTTGAAGGCATCGATTTCGACGAAGCGCACGCTCGATTCCTGATGGCGATTGACCACCTCGCATCGCACCAGCTTCTGGCTCTCGTGGAACGGGGAATTCTCTGACATTCGGCCAACCGTGTGCGCTTCTGCCGGCGATTTTGCCTGCCAGGGTAGCGGCGGATGCGTACTGCCCTTGAGTCAGCGGGTGCCGAACACGACGATGGTCTTGCCCTTGACATGGATCAGGCCGCGCTCTTCGAGGTCCTTGAGTACACGCCCCGCCATCTCGCGCGAACAACCGACGATGCGACCGATTTCCTGTCGGGTGATGCGGATCTGCATGCCGTCGGGGTGGGTCATCGCGTCGGGCTGTTTACACAGTTCGAGCAAGGTACCGGCGATGCGGCCGGTAACATCGAGGAAAGCAAGGTGACTGACCTTCTGGCTGGTGGCGGCGAGGCGTTCGGTGAGCTGTCGCCCCAAGGCGTACAGAATGTCCTTGGTATGAGGCCGCAGGTCGCCCTCGAACAACTGCTCGAGCTTGTTGTAGGAGATTTCGGCCAGCTCGCAGGCGCTGCGGGTGCGCACCATCACCGAGCGTTTCGGCATCGGCATGAACATGCCCATCTCGCCGATGAAGTCACCCTTGTTGAGGTAGGTCAGGATGATCTCGCGCCCCTCATCGTCCTCCAGGTAGACGGTGACCTGGCCGGAAACGAGGAAGAACAGGCTGTCGGCGGCGTCACCGGGATGAATGAACTCCGTCTTCGACGGATAACGCCGGCGGTGA
>JAGRHB010000192.1 GCA_020445245.1 Gammaproteobacteria bacterium | reverse complement strand
GATCGTAGCCGAAGAAATCGGGCGTACACACCGCGCCATACGCCTTGGCCACGTCCTGGCTCTCGTCGAACAGATAGGGGAAAGTGAAGCCGCGGTCCGCCGCAAACAATTTCATGTTGTCGAACGAGTCTTCCGGATAGTCGGTCGGATCGTTCGACATGATCGCCACGCAGTTCACGCCCAGGGGCTTCAGGTCCGCCGCATCGCGCACGATGCGATCGAGCACCGCCTTGACGTAGGGGCAATGGTTGCAGATGAACATCACCAGCAGCCCCTTTTCCCCCATGCACTGCTCGCGACTCCAGTGCCGTCCATCAACACCCGGCAGATTAAAGTCGGGCGCGGCCCTGCCGAACTCACACACCGGCGTCTGCAGAGAAACCATTGGCGTTGCCTCTATTTTGTTCCCGCCCCAGAGCGGGGCATTGTTCCAGAATGCGCATACCCGCTCAACCGTGTAGAATCGCGCGCCCCGATGTGCGCGAAACGAACGCCGCAATATCCCAAGGAGAAAGCGATGGCCCGTAATTTCATCTTTACCTCGGAATCCGTCTCCGAAGGCCACCCCGACAAAATGGCCGACCAGGTCTCGGACGCCATCCTCGACGCGATCCTGGCCGAGGACCGGCATGCGCGCGTCGCCTGCGAGACGCTGTTCAAGACCGGGATGGTGATCATCGCTGGCGAGATCACGACCACCGCCAAGCCTGCATACGAGCGGGTCATCCGTGACGTCATCAACGATATCGGCTACACCAGCTCCGATATGGGGTTCGACGGTGACACCTGCGCGGTCATGACCGCGATCGGCGTGCAGTCGCCCGACATCAACCAGGGTGTGGACCGGGCCAAGCCTGAAGACCAGGGTGCCGGCGACCAGGGCCTGATGTTTGGCTACGCCACCAACGAGACCGAGGTGCTGATGCCGGCGGCCATCCAGTTTGCCCACCGCCTGGTCGAGCGCCAGGCGGAGGTCCGCAAAAAGGGCATCCTGCCGCTGCTGCGCCCGGACGCCAAATCCCAGGTCAGCCTGCACTACGCCAACGGCAAGCCGGTTTCGATCGATGCGGTGGTCCTGTCCACCCAGCACGCCGAGGAATTCGCAGGAGAGACCCTGCGGGAGGCGGTCATGGACGAGATCATCAAACCCATCCTCGACCCGACCGGGCTGCTGACCAAAGACACCCGCTTTCATATCAACCCGACCGGTAGTTTCGTGATCGGCGGACCGATGGGTGATGCCGGACTGACCGGGCGCAAGATCATCGTCGATACCTACGGCGGCGCGGCGCGCCATGGCGGTGGCGCATTCTCCGGCAAGGACCCATCGAAGGTCGACCGCTCGGCCGCCTATGCGGGCCGCTACGTGGCCAAGAACATCGTCGCCGCCGGTCTCGCGGACAAGTGCGAGATCCAGGTCTCCTATGCCATTGGCGTCGCCGAACCGACATCGATCATGATCGACACCTTCGGTACCGGCAATATCACTGACGAGCGCATCACCGAACTGGTCCGCGAACACTTCGACCTGCGGCCCTACGGCATCCTGCGCATGCTCGACCTGCTCAACACCGAGGAGATCAAGTATCGCAGGACCGCCGCCTACGGCCATTTCGGTCGTGAAAACGCGGGCTTCTCCTGGGAGAGGACCGACAAGGCCGAGGAGATGCGCGAGGCGGCCGGAATCTGAACCCCGCCGCCGCACCTAGAGGCCGACGCGCGATGCGTCGGCTTTTTTGTTGGCGAAGAACCAGCGTCGGTGACCCGCCACGCGGCTTACAGGATGGTCTCGCGGTAGGCATGCCAGGAGGCGTGGCCGATCAACGGCAGCACCAGCGCCAGCCCGATGTACGCCGTCGCGAAACCGACCACCACCAGGCCCACGATCATGCTGGCCCACAGGACCATCACGCCCTTGTTGCGCAACACCGCGTTGATGCTGGTCAGCGCACTGGTGATGGCATCGGTGCCGCGATCCAGCATCATCGGCAGCGCCACCACGCTGGACGCAAACACGATGGTCGCAAACACCGCACCGACGGCGCTCCCCACGGCCAGGAACTGCAGCCAGTCAAGCATGCTGAGGTCCTCGCCAACCGGGAAAAACACGTGCACCATCGAGGCGGCTCGCGCCCAGATCAGCAACACCACCAGCATCACCAGCGCGAACAAAAGCTCGTTTCGCAGATGATTCCGACTCTCGACCAAACACATACCCAGTCGCGGCGAGCGTCCCTGTTCCAGCTGACGGCTGATGGAATACAGGCCGAATGCGAGCACCGGCCCGCTCAACACGAAACCCACGCCCAGGGTAAACAGCGCCACCACGTTGCCGCCTGCCCATGCCAGGGCCGTAACCAGAAACGCGAATACCGCCAGACTGGTGCCATAGACAAGACTCTGGCCGCGCGCGCGGTTGAGGTCTTGCCAGCCGAGCCTCAGCCAGCGCAACGGCGCATCCAGGCCAAGTTGTCTCGATGGATAAAACAGTGGTTCGACTGGCGGCTCAGACTCGCCCGAACCCGCCGTATTCGGCTCTTCCATGTTCTCCTCCCGCAGGTGCCTGTCCCGTTCGCCGGGATCT
Source organism: Gammaproteobacteria bacterium (assembly GCA_020445245.1). The sequence continues at coordinate 1,834 of JAGRHB010000192.1, read as the reverse complement.
GTCCGATTCTTTTTCTGGTGACAGCCGCGGCCCGCTGCATGGAGCGGATGACGCACGGTGATGTCACATTGTTTTCAGGTGGCTTTGACCGAAGGATAATACGTAATTTCCGGTCGCGCAGCGGCAGTGAAATCCCACGGCATCTCTGCCGTTTGGCGGAAAACATCCGGTTGAGCGTGTAGAATTCCGGCCTGCCCCGGCTGGCCAGCTCAAGATTCGGACCCGGTCAACGCTACAAGGGCATCACAATTCCATCCCGAGGGGCGCTGCAACCTGCACCGACAGGCCAGGCTCGGTACTGGATACGGTTCCGCACAACGGCGCTCACTCACGTTTCTTGAACAGGAGTCAACAACCATGAGTGAGTTTACCGATTTCAAGGTCGCCGACATGTCGCTGGCCGACTGGGGCCGCAAAGAGATGCGCATCGCCGAGACCGAGATGCCGGGCCTGATGGCCCTGCGTGCCAAGTACGGCCGGGAAAAGCCGCTCAAGGGCGCGCGCATCACCGGCTCACTGCACATGACCATCCAGACCGCGGTGCTGATCGAGACCCTGGTCGAACTCGGCGCCCAGGTACGCTGGTGTTCATGCAACATCTTCTCCACCCAGGATCACGCCGCCGCCGCCATCGCCGCTGCCGGCATCCCGGTCTATGCCTGGAAGGGCGAGACGCTGGAGGAATACTGGTGGTGTACGGAGCAGGTGCTGAACTGGCCGAACGGCGAAGCCCCCAACATGATCCTCGACGACGGCGGTGACGCCACCCTGCTGGTGCACAAGGGCGTCGAATACGCCAACGCCGGCGCGGTGCCGGATCCGAAAGCCAGTGATCCTGAGGAATGGCAGGTGATTCTGGGCGTGCTCAAGCGCAGCCTGGCCGAAGACCCGAAGCGATATCACCGCATGGCGGAATCGATCCGTGGCGTGACCGAGGAGACCACCACCGGGGTGCATCGCCTGTACGAGATGCTGAAGAAAGGCCAGCTGCTGTTCCCGGCGATGAACGTCAACGACTCGGTGACCAAGTCCAAGTTCGACAACCTCTATGGCTGCCGCGAATCGCTGGTCGACGGCATCAAACGCGCCACTGACGTGATGATCGCCGGCAAGATCGCCCTGGTGTGCGGCTATGGTGACGTCGGCAAAGGCTCCGCACAGTCATTGCGCGGACTCGGCGCGACAGTCTGGATCACCGAGATCGACCCGATCTGTGCACTGCAGGCGGCGATGGAAGGCTACCGCGTGGTCACGATGGAAGACGCTGCCCCGCTGGCAGACATTTTCGTCACCACCACCGGCAACAAGGACATCATCTGCCATGACCACATGGCAGCGATGAAGGACCAGGCGATCGTCTGCAACATCGGTCACTTCGACAACGAGATCGATATCGCCAGTGTCAAGAAGTACCAGTGGGAAAACATCAAGCCGCAGGTCGACCACATCATCTTCCCGGACGGCAAGCGCATCATCATGCTCGCCGAAGGCCGGCTGGTAAATCTGGGCTGTGCCACCGGGCATCCCAGTTTCGTGATGTCTAACAGCTTCACCAACCAGGTGTTGGCGCAGATCGAGCTATTCGCCAGGCGGGACGAATACCCGGTCGGCGTGTATATCCTGCCGAAAAAGCTGGATGAAGAGGTCGCACGCCTGCACCTGGGCAAGATCGGCGCCAAGCTGACGGTTCTCAGCCAGGACCAGGCCGACTATATCGGCGTGCCGGTGGAAGGTCCGTACAAGGCCGATCATTACCGCTACTGATCCAACGCGACACCGGGTGCGCAGCGCGGTCCAGACCCGCCTGCGCACCCCGGAACCGGGAACGCCATGA
>JAGRHB010000191.1 GCA_020445245.1 Gammaproteobacteria bacterium | reverse complement strand
CGATCCGGTGTCACCACCACCGATGACGACCACGTGCCTGCCGGCGGCGCTGATCAGGTCTTGCTCCGCCCCCGGCACCGCCTGCACCACTTTGCTGTTGGCGCGCAGGAAGTCCATCGCGAAGTGGATACCCCCCAGCTCACGTCCGGCGACCGGCAGGTCGCGGGGCTTCTCCGCACCACCGGTCAACACGACGGCGTCGAATTCATCGAACAGGCGCTGCGTCGGGAAATGCGGCCCACCGACATGGGTATTGGTGCGGAATTTCACACCCTCAGCCTTCATCTGCCCCATACGGCGTTTTATGACCTGTTTCTCGAGCTTGAAATCAGGGATGCCATAGCGCAACAGACCGCCGATACCGTCCTGTTTTTCATACACGACGACATTGTGGCCGGCACGCGCCAGCTGCTGTGCGGCTGCCATTCCGGCCGGTCCGGAACCAACCACCGCGACCCGCTTGCCGGTCTTGTGGGCAGCGATCTGTGGCTGGATCCAGCCTTCGGCCCAGGCCTTTTCCACGATCGAAAGCTCGATGTTCTTGATCGTCACCGGGGCATCGTCAATGTTTAGCGTGCACGAGGCCTCGCACGGCGCGGGGCAGATGCGGCCGGTGAATTCGGGAAAGTTGTTGGTGGAGTGCAGGACGTCGATCGCCGCCCGCCAGTCACCCTGGTAGACAAGGTCATTCCAGTCGGGGATCAGGTTATCCACCGGGCAGCCCTGGTGACAGAACGGGATACCGCAATCCATACAGCGCGCACCCTGCTGGCTGACCTCGACCTCGGGCAGCGCAATCGTGAACTCGTTGTAATGCGTTATGCGATCCGCGACCGGCGCGTAGCTCAGATTCACGCGCTGAAACTCTTTGAATCCTGTAGGCTTTCCCATGTGTTCCCGTCCCCAAAAAGGGAGCCGACCCTTCTTGCATCTGTCTCGTTGAAAAAAGGCGTACTCGCACGCCTTTTTCGATTCCTGCTGTCTGTCGCAGTGGACGTGAGCGGGCGCAGCACCCGCACCGTCCTGTCAGCGAAACGGCTCAGGCCGCCGATTTCGTCCTTTCCTGCTCACTCTGCATCTCGCTCAACGCGCGACGATAGTCGACCGGCATCACCTTCTTGAACTTTGGCAGCCAGTTTTCCCAGTCAGCGAGAACCCGCTGGGCCACCGCCGAGCCCGTGTGGGCAAGATGGCTCTCGACCAGCTGCCGCAGACGGATGGCATCGAACCGCGTCATGTCGTGTGACACATCGACACGGCCGTGCGACTCCAGATCACCGCCCTGGTGCGCCAGCAGTTCGAGTGCGTCATCCTCGTCCGCGATCGGCTCGAGTTCGACCATCGCCAGGTTGCAGCGCTGCTCGAAGGTCCCGTCTTCATCCAGCACGTACGCGATGCCACCGGACATGCCGGCGGCGAAGTTCCGCCCGGTTGAGCCGAGCACCACGACGATACCGCCGGTCATGTACTCGCAACCATGGTCACCGACACCCTCGATGACCGCCGTTGCGCCGGAGTTGCGCACCGCAAAACGCTCACCGGCGACGCCACGGAAATAGCACTCACCCTTGATCGCACCATAGAGCACGGTGTTGCCGACGATGATGTTGTCTTCCGCCCTGTCGATCTTGCATTCCGCTGGCGGGTAGATCACCAGGCGGCCACCTGACAGTCCCTTGCCGACGTAGTCGTTGCCTTCACCCGCCAGTTCGATGGTCACACCATGCGCCAGCCAGGCACCAAAGGACTGTCCCGCCGTGCCCCTGGCATTGATCTTGATCGTGTCTTCCGGCAGCCCGGCAAATCCGTACCGTTCGGCGACGCGCCCGGAGAGAAGGGCACCGAACGTACGGTTCACGTTCTGGATATCGATATCGATCTGAACCTTCTCGCCTTTTTCCAATGCCGGTGCGGCGAGCTCGATCAGCTTGTTATCGAGCGCCTTGTCGATGCCGTGATCCTGGGCCTGTGAACAGTACACCGTATCGCCCTCGGCGGCAGTGGGCTTGGTCAACAGGCGACTGTAGTCGAGGCCGTGCGCCTTCCAGTGGTTTATTGCACGGCGCATGTCCAGCCGGTCCATCTGGCCGATCATATCCTGGAAGGTACGGAAGCCGAGCATCGCCATCAGCTGGCGCACCTCTTCGGCGACGAAGAAGAAGTAGTTGATAACGTGCTCAGGCTTGCCGGTGAAACGCTTGCGCAGTTCCGGGTCCTGCGTGGCCACGCCGACCGGGCAGGTGTTCAGATGGCACTTGCGCATCATGATGCAGCCTTCGGCGATCAATGGTGCGGTGGCGAAGCCGATCTCGTCGGCGCCGAGCAGCGCGGCAACCACTACGTCTCGACCGGTGCGCATACCACCGTCGGCCTGCACCGCGATGCGACTGCGCAGGCGGTTCAGCACCAGGGTTTGGTGGGTCTCGGCCAGACCGATCTCCCAGGGTGAGCCCGCATGCTTGATCGAGGTCAGCGGCGAGGCACCGGTACCGCCGTCATAACCGGCGATGGTCACGTGATCGGCATGCGCCTTCGATACGCCCGCGGCAACGGTGCCGACGCCGACCTCGGATACCAGCTTGACCGAGATGCGCGCCTTCGGGTTGACGTTCTTCAGGTCGTGGATCAGTTGCGCCAGATCCTCGATCGAGTAGATATCGTGGTGCGGCGGCGGCGAGATCAGCCCGACGCCGGGCGTGGAGTGACGTACGCGCGCGATCTGCTTGTTGACCTTGTGGCCGGGAAGCTGCCCCCCCTCACCAGGCTTGGCACCCTGCGCCATTTTGATCTGGATATCGTCGGCATTCACCAGGTATTCGGTGGTCACGCCGAAGCGGCCGGACGCGACCTGCTTGATGGCCGAGCGTTCCGGGTTCATCGAACCATCCGGCAGCGGGTTGAAGCGCTCCGGCTCCTCGCCACCCTCACCGGTATTGGACTTGCCGCCGATGGTGTTCATCGCCCTTGCCAGTGTCGAATGCGCCTCGTAGGAGATTGAACCGAACGACATGGCCCCGGTGGCAAAGCGCTTGACGATCTCCTTCGCCGGCTCGACCTCGGCGAGTGGCACCGGCGCGGCGGCGGGCTTGAACTCGAACAGACCGCGCAGGGTCAGCAGGTTTTCGTTCTGCTCGTTGACGATGCGCGAAAACTCGGCGTAGGTCGCGGCATTGTTCCCACGCACCGCATGCTGCAGCTTGGCGATGGTCTCAGGCGTCCACACATGGCCCTCACCGCGCAGGCGGAACGCATAGTCGCCGCCGACGTCCAGGTGCTTGCGATAGATCTGGGCATTGCCGTACGCATTGCGATGCCAGCGCAGGGCCTCGGCCGCCACCTCGGACAGACCGATACCCTCGATTGTCGTCGAGGTGCCGGTGAAGTACTGATTGACGAACGCCGTCGACAGGCCGACGGCATCGAATATCTGCGCACCGCAATAGGACTGATAGGTGGAGATGCCCATCTTGGACATGACTTTGAACAGGCCCTTGCCCACTGCTTTGACGTAACGGTAACGGGCCTCGTCCAGCGGCGGTGCATCATGCAGCGACGGCAGGATCGCCTGGATGGTATCGAACGCCAGGTAGGGATTGATCGCCTCCGCACCATAGCCCGCCAGTGTCGCGAAATGGTGCACTTCTATCGCAGCGCCGGTCTCGATGACCAGACCGGACTCGGTGCGCAGGCCGTGGCGGATCAGGTGGTGATGTACCGCCGAGGTGGCGAGCAGGGCGGGGATGGAAACATTGTCCGCGTCGACCGCACGGTCTGACAGGATCAGGATGTTGAACCCGGCACGCACCGCGTTCTCGGCGGCCCTGCACAGCGCATCCAGCGCAGTTGCCATGCCCGATTCACCCTCGGTCACCGGGTAGGTGATGCCCAGAGTCTTGGTACGGAAACCGGCGCAGCTGTCTTCGATGTTGCGGATGCGCTCGAGGTCTTCGTTTGTCAGCACCGGCTGGCTGACCTCCAGGCGCATGTTTTCGCCCCCGGAATCCAGGCCCAAAAGGTTGGGCCGCGGACCGATCAGCGACACCAGCGACATCACGATCTCTTCGCGGATCGGATCGATCGGCGGGTTGGTGACCTGGGCGAACAGCTGCTGGAAATAGTTCGCCAGCGGCTTCGGCTTGCCGGAAAGCACTGCGGGCGGGTTGTCGGCGCCCATCGAGCCAATTGCCTCCTGGCCGGTCAACACCATCGGCGTGAGCAGAAACTTCACGTCTTCCTGCGTATAGCCGAACGCCTGCTGGCGATCGAGCAGGGTGTCGGGATCGGGCGACATTGCCCCCACGACAGAGGGCAGGTCATAGAGGTCGATCTGCGTCTTGTTCAGCCATTCCTGGTAAGGCTTGGCCTTGGCCAGGTCGGCTTTGAGTTCTTCATCATCGATGATGCGACCCTGCTCCATGTCGATCAGGA
>JAGRHB010000190.1:2719-4445 GCA_020445245.1 Gammaproteobacteria bacterium | reverse complement strand
TGGCAGTTGAACCCCTGCATAATGCACGCCAGTTGCATGATTTTGATGTTTATATCAATGGCTTGTGTTTGTTCTGGTCGGCGGCCGAAACGCGACTTCGAGTGCAGATGTAAACAATCTGGACAGCCGCCGAGACATGATTGGAGCCGACGCACGGCGTCGGCCGGTCGACCGGGCGCGTGCCGTAACGGGCATGCGACAACACTCAACGTGGCGGAATTGTCGCGGCCTTCCGATCGTTGTCGCGGTCGTGCCGGCCGGCGATTTCACTGCGGTTCCCGTTGTGCACCCTGTCGCGCTGAGCATCCGCGCGATCGGTGTTCCGGGGATGCGGCGCACGTCCGCGGATGTCCGGTTGTTGTGACTGGCCTTGCCCGGGCCGGTCGACCTCAACGTTCTTGTGCGCGCTACGTTGATGTGTGTCGGGCTTCGCAGTCGGCTCGCGTGATCCTGCCCCATTGTTCCTCGGGGGCGCGACCGCCTTTTGACCCGATCCCCGTCGCGTCTTCGTGTTGCTGGCAGTAGTGCCTTCCACTTGGCGTGATGGGACTCTCGCCTGCCCGGGTGGTGGCTTTGGACGGTGGCGCGCTTGTGCTCCCCGATTGTCGGCTTGCCGGTTACTCCCGTGCGATGGGGAAACACCGGGTCCGCGCTCCCGCCCTGACCCCGGAGACGCATAGGCTCTGCGGCGATCGTCGCGGTCCCGCTCGTACCGGTCGTGGTCGAGGCGCATCAACACGCGGTCATGGTCGTGCGGTCGAAAGTGTGCCGGAAGCGTCGTCACGCGGCGCCAGTGAGACTGCTCCCTGCGCCAGTAGCTGCCGCCACGGATGTCGAAATAGATCTCCGCGGAGGGGTAGTAATAGTAGTCAATCTCTGTAGCGACCCCAGCTCGCGGATGTCCATAGGGTCCGCCATTGCCGGCGCAGCCGCCGAGACTGGCTGCCAAGGCGATCGCGCCGACGCCCAGCGCCGTGCGGATGAATATGTTGGCGTTCGTCGTCATGTCCAGGTCCTCCCTGCGGGGGGCCCGCGGGTGCGGGTGGCAAAGGTGCCGAATAAGCGGCGCGTGCATTGGGTGGCGTCGCGGGGAGCCGATTCCCCTGTCAGACAGTCTGGATACCCGGCCCTGAACCTGGGCTGAATGCAGGGCGGCGCGGCGGAAGGGGCACACACTGGCCCCTTGCCGCCATCATGAATGCGGCGTTGCGTGGGGCAAGGTGAGGGTACTCGGAGAAAAATCGTGGCCGGCGGGTGTCAGACAGGCGGGATCTGGCGCTGCCGACCCGCCGGCAGCGTGATCAGAGGGGGCGCAGCTCGGTGATGGGCCCTGGATTCTTTGCATCAACTTTGGCGTAGAGGTCGTAGAGCGCCGCCTGCAACGCCTCTTCGATCACCGGGTGGTAGAACGGCATCTGCAGCAGTTCACCGACCGTGAGGCCCTGCTGGATGCTCCAGGCGAGCAGGTGCCCGAGGTTTTCCGCCTTGATGCAGACCATTTCCGCACCCAGCATGGTTCCGCTGGCCTTGTCGGCATAAACGCGAATCACGCCCTTGTTCTTGGCCATTATGATGGCGCGGCCCACCGGCGCCATCTGGACCTCGCCGATTGCCGATCTGTCGAGGTCGAGTGCAGCATACGGCTGCCCCACCTGCACGATGTTGGGGTCGCAAAATGTAATGTTGAGCGGGGTCTTGCGTCGGTAGGCCGATACCGTGTCGCTTG
>JAGRHB010000190.1:0-2622 GCA_020445245.1 Gammaproteobacteria bacterium | reverse complement strand
TGCGGCATTCTGCCCCGCGATACGGCCCTCGTCGCCGGCCTCGTGCAGCAGGGGACGCTCGCCGGTGACATCCCCGGCCAGGAACAGGGGCAGGTCACCGACCTGCATGGTGCTGGGGTCGAACAATGGCACACCGCGCTTGTCCACAGGTACACCGATCACATCGAGCCCGAGCTTTTCGACATTGGGCTGGCGTCCCATGCTGGCGAGCACGCGCTCGACCTCTATGGTGTTGTCGCCGGCGCTGACCCGCAGCCGGCCGTTGCTGCCCTCGCTGATCTGGGCTCCCTGGCCGAGCCAGAGTTCCATCTCACCGCCGATGATGTCGACCGCCGACTTGATGGCCACCGGATCGGTCAGGCCACCGACCGCTTCCTGCATGTCGATGCCAACGACCTTGCAGCCGAGGCGGTGCAGCGACTGGCCGATCTCCAGTCCGATGACGCCGAGTCCGACGACGGCGATGGACGTCGGCAGTTCCTCGAGCTCGAAGAAGTCATCGGTGGTGATGATGCGATCGCGAAATGGCTCCCAGGCCGCCGGGACTATCGGGCGTGAGCCAGTGGCGATGATCACCTTGCCGGCACGTATGCGCTGGCCATCGTCCATCTCCAGCAGATCGGGCTCGACGAAGCGGGTATACCCGGCAACGAACATGCCTTCCGGCATCTTGTCCGTGCTGTTGGAGATCACGCGCTCGACGAACACGTCGCGCAGATCCTGGACATAGCCCATCGCCTCGCTGACATCGACGCTGAGACGCTCATGGCCCTCGACGCCAAAGCGCTTGAATACCCCGCGGCGGTGGAAATCTTCGGCGATCTGAATCACTGCCTTCGACGGCATGCAGCCGACGCGCGCACAGGTAGTGCCGAGTTCCCCCCCGTTGATCAACACGACTGACTTGCCGGAAGGCCGGACCTTGCTCATGGCGTAGAGACCGGCACTGCCCGAACCGATGATCGCTACATCTACCTGGCGTTCTTCCACTGGGGAACCTCGAATCGAAGAAAACAAAGGCGGTAGTTTAACCGCTCTATGCTGACTCGTTTACCGGGTTCAGTGGCGGTAATTCGCCGGCCGCCATTGCGGGGACTGTTGCGGGGAGCGGGGGGTGGCACTGTGGCGCGGTGCGGCATGGCCCCACGAGCGCACCGGCGGCAGATAGTAATTTCCGTAGGGTATCGTCGCTGCGGGGTAGGGGAAGTGGCGGCCGAAGCTCTTGTTGCTGGACCCCGACCTGAAGCAGAAGAACGCATTGGCCGCCTGCGAGACGAACAGCGCTGTGAACAACAACGCGAGCGTGCTAAATCGCAGCGTACTGGCGGCCCGGATTGAGAATCCCCGCCGGGTCGAAGGTTTTCTTGAGTCCGCGATGCAGGCGCTCGCCGACGTGGTTGAGGGGGTGAAAGACCGGAGTTTCTGTGTCGCCATGCCGAAACAGTATGGCATGTCCTCCCACTTTTGCGACCTCGTGACGGAGTTCTGCGGCCGTGCAGCTGCTGTATACCCAGCGTTGCGCCCCTGCCCAGTCGGTGAGGACTTCCTTTTCGCAATCCAGGCGTGGCGTCGCCGGCGGCAGTGACAGGCGCCAGAGTGGACGTTCGGACTGGAAAAAATCGAGCTTGTGGTTGCGCAGCTTGCTCCAGAAATCATTGCCGGCACCACCGTCGCCGCCGATCTGCTTTTCCCAGGCGGCGACGCTGGAGGCGTTGCCGGAGAGGCGGATGTACAGGCGGTCTTCGAGGTGGCAAGCGGCCGACAGCGGGGCCGGCTGGCGCGCCAGGTCACGCATCAACTGCAGCGCGCGATCGCGTGCAACGTTCAGCACCAGGCTGCGTTCGACCTTCGGTGCCGGCAGTACTTTGATCGACAGTTCGAGCAGCGCACCCAGCGTGCCCAGTGCACCTGCCATCAGCCGTGACAGGTCGTATCCGGCCACATTCTTCATCACTTCGCCGCCGAACCGCAGGATACGACCCTGTCCGTCGAGCAGGGTGACACCCAGCAGCAGGTCTCGCGGTGCGCCGCCCCAGGGCCTGCGTGGACCGCCCAATCCACTGGCGACCGCGCCGCCCAAGGAGGCCTGGCCGGCAAAGCCCGGCGGTTCGAATGCCAGCATCTGGCCATTGGCGGCCAGTGCTGCCTCGATTTCGGCCACCGGGGTGCCGGCGCGCGCGGTAATGACCAGCTCAGTCGGCTCATAGCGGACGATGCCGCGGTGTGTGGCCAGCGACAACGGCTCAGCGTCCACCGGGTGGCCGTAGAACGCCTTGCTGTCGAGACCGAGCAGCCGCAGCGGCTGCTTGTGGGCAGCCGCCTCGCGCACCTGCGCCGCCAGTTCGGAAGACTTGTCCTGGTCCTGCATCAGAACCGCTCCAGGTGCGGGAAGCGCAGATCCCCGGCCTTGACGTGCATCGCGCCGAACTCGGCGCAGCGGTTCAGCGTCGGGATGGCCTTGCCGGGATTGAGCAGCCCCTGTGCGTCGAATGCCGCCTTGATGTCATGGAACACCTGCAATTCCTCGGGCGGAAACTGCGCACACATCTGGTTGATCTTCTCCAGCCCGACGCCATGTTCGCCGGTAATGGTGCCACCGACCTCGACGCACAGCTCGAGGAT
>JAGRHB010000018.1 GCA_020445245.1 Gammaproteobacteria bacterium | reverse complement strand
TCAACCTGGACGGTGAAGTCGTCGGTATCAATTCCCAGATCTACAGCCGAACCGGCGGGTTCATGGGACTGTCGTTTGCGATACCCATCGAGCTTGCGGTCAATGTCGCCGACCAGCTGCGTGACAGCGGCAGGGTTGCACGTGGTTATCTCGGCGTGCTTATCCAGGACGTCGATCGTAACCTGGCGGAGTCGTTCGGTATGGCACAGCCACACGGCGCCCTGGTGTCACGCGTGATGCCCGACTCGCCGGCCGACAAGGCGGGCCTCAAGGTGGGTGACGTGATACTCGAATTCAATGGCAAGCCGCTGTTGAACTCCAGCCAGCTGCCGCCGATGGTCGGTACCGCCAGGGTCGAGGAAGAGGCGACACTGCTTTTGCTGCGCGCTGGGAAAGAGAAGAAGGTCGCGATCACGGTCGGCAGGCTGCCGGACGACGAGGAAGAGGTCTCGACGCTTCCCCCGATCGCGCAGCCCGACGACATCGCCCAGCTGGGCCTTTCGGTCATCGATATCGAACCGCAGGTGCGCAAGGAACTTGGCCTGGACGAGACGGGCGGCGCGCTGGTCAGCAAGGTATCCCCCGGTGCAGCGCAGGAGGCGGGCATCAACCGTGGCGACATTGTTCTGATGTTTGACGGAGTGGATGTGAAGAACGCCAGGCACCTGCGCGAACTGATCGATCAGGCAGGGGACAAGCGCACCGTGGCGGTGTTGATCCACCGTGGCGACAGCCCGCTGTTTCTCGCGCTGCGCCTCAAAGACTGACCGTTGATCGACACGCCGGTTTTCTACTACCGCAACGGCTGCCACCTCTGCGAGGCGTTGGCAGCCGTATTGTTCCGTGGCTGGCCGCAGCACGCGCAGCACATGGAGTGGCGGGATGTTGACGAACGTCCGGAATGGCGTGAGGCGTACGGTGACAGGGTGCCGGTGCTGTTGCAGGGGACGGAAACCGTCTGCGAGCTGAGCCCGGACCTGGCGCGGATAGCGCAGTATTTCGGAGAAATGTCGAATCCGGTATAATCCGGCCACTTTGCGGTGGTTCGCGACCGAAACGGAACTTTCCAGTGGAAAGTTCCGTTTTTTCATCCGCTTGCGTTGACCGACACCAGACCCCATGACCGATCTCAGCCACATCAGAAACTTCTCGATCATCGCGCACATAGATCACGGCAAATCGACCATCGCTGACCGCTTCATCCAGGTCTGTGGCGGTCTGACCGCGCGCGAGATGGCGAATCAGGTCCTCGACTCGATGGACCTCGAGCGCGAGCGCGGCATCACGATCAAGGCGCAATCGGTGACGCTGCAATACAAGGCGCAAAACGGCGAGACCTACCAGCTGAATTTCATCGACACGCCGGGACACGTCGATTTCTCGTACGAGGTGTCGCGCTCGCTGGCGGCCTGTGAGGGTGCGCTGTTGGTGGTGGATGCCGCCCAGGGTGTAGAGGCGCAGAGTGTCGCCAACTGCTACACCGCGATAGAGCAGGGCCTGGAGGTCCTGCCGGTACTCAACAAGATCGACCTGCCATCGGCTGACCCCGAGCGGGTGGTGACCCAGATCGAGGAGATCATCGGTATCGAGGCAACCGAGGCGCTGCACGTCAGCGCCAAGACAGGCCTCGGGATCCCCGACCTGCTGGAGGCTTTGATTACCCATATTCCGGCCCCGCAGGGAGATCCACAAGCGCCTCTGCAGGCGTTGATCGTCGACTCATGGTTCGATTCCTATGTCGGGGTGATCTCGCTGATCCGCGTGGTCAATGGCGAGATCCGGCCGAAAGACAAGATGCGCGTGATGTCCACCGGGCGCGTGTACCAGGTCGAAAAAGTCGGCGTGTTCACGCCCAAGCGGTTCGACAAGACGGTACTCGGTACCGGCGAGGTCGGGTTCGTCATCGCCGGCATCAAAGAAGTCGATGGCGCCCCGGTGGGCGACACTCTGACGCTGGAAAACCGCAAGGCGGACAAGGCCTTGCCAGGCTTCCGTCAGGTACGGCCGCGGGTGTTTGCCGGGCTCTATCCGATCAGTTCGGACGACTACGACGCCTTCCGCGATGCGCTGCAGAAATTGAAGCTCAACGACTCGGCGCTGCACTATGAACCGGAGACCTCGCAGGCTCTGGGATTCGGATTTCGTTGCGGCTTCCTCGGCATGTTGCACATGGAAATCGTTCAGGAGCGCCTGGAACGCGAATACGATCTGGACCTGATCACCACGGCACCGACCGTTGTCTACGAGGTCCTCCTCAGTGACGGCACCGAGCTGATGATCGACAATCCCGCCGCACTGCCAGACCTGGGCAAGATCCGCGAGATCCGTGAGCCGATCATCGAGGCGCATATCCTGGTGCCTCAGGAGCATCTGGGTGCGGTGATCACGCTGTGCATCGAGAAACGTGGCATGCAGAAGAACCTGCAGTACCTCGGTGGCCAGATCCAGCTGGTGTACGAACTGCCGATGAACGAGGTGGTGCTCGACTTCTTCGACCGACTCAAATCGGTCAGTCGCGGTTACGCGTCGTTCGAGTACGAGTTCAAGCGCTTCCAGGCCGCGTCGCTGGTCAAACTGGACATCCTGATCAATACGGAAAAGGTCGATGCGCTGTCACTGATCGTGCACCGTGATTATGCCGAGACCCGTGGCCGCGAGCTTACCGAGCGGATGAAAGAGATCATTCCGAGGCAGATGTTCGAGGTGGCGATCCAGGCAGCGATCGGCAGCAAGGTGATTGCCCGCTCCACGGTCAAGGCCCTGCGCAAGAACGTGACGGCGAAGTGTTACGGGGGTGATGTGACCCGTAAGCGCAAGCTGCTCGAAAAGCAGAAGGCCGGTAAGAAACGCATGAAGCAGGTCGGCCGCGTCGAAATTCCTCAGGAGGCCTTCCTGGCCGTCCTGCAGGTTGGAAAAGAAAACTGACAGGCGGCCGCCAGGGCAGCGCGCCCGTGATCGCTGATGAGCTTGGGAAGTACTATGCAAACAACCTTGATCCTTGGTTTCTTCGCCCTGCTCGTGTGGGTGGTAATGGCATTCGGTATCGAACCGGCACTGGCGCTGGCCTCGGTGGTCTCGGGTGTGGTCTGGCTGGTGTACCGTCTGGTCAAGGGCAAGTCAGACGACGTCCTGCCGACCTCGGTTGAATACGCACGCTCGTTCTTCCCGATCTTTCTTATCGTACTGCTGCTTCGGGCGTTCCTTGTGGAGCCTTTCCGCATCCCCTCGGGGTCGATGATGCCGACCCTGCTGGTCGGCGACTTCATCCTGGTGAACAAGTTCGCCTACGGCATCCGTATGCCGGTGACCAAGTCCAAGCTGATCGAAGTGGGGGAACCGGAGCGCGGCGATATCGTGGTGTTTCGTTGGCCGGTCAACCCGCGTCTCGACTATATCAAGCGCGTCGTCGGTCTGCCCGGCGATCGCATTCGCTATCAGAACAAGACGCTGTTCATCAATGGCACCCCGGCGCCGATCGAACCGGTCGGGCAGTACCAGCCCGAGGGCTCAGGTATGCGGGCACTGGGCTCGGTTGAGGGCAGGGAGACCTTGGGCGATGTGCAGCACGCGGTACTGGTGAATCCACTGGCATCGGATTTCAGTCCGTCGTGCGGGTTCCTCGGCTACCGTGAGGTCGAGGTCCCGGAAGGTCACTACCTGATGGTCGGCGACAATCGTGACGACAGCAACGACGGCCGCTGTTGGGGCTTCGTGCCGGAAGAAAATCTGGTCGGTAAGGCATTCTTCGTATGGCTGAGCTGGGATTGGCAACGCTCGGGATTCCTTGCCCCCGGTCGGATCGGTTCCATAAGTGACTGATGCGGCCGCTATTTTCTTTTGCAGGCGTTGAGTCTGCCGCAACATCGGTTACGCTTGTTACAGGAATGGCCTTATGAAACCGAAACTTATGGCAACAAAACAGAATGGCATGGCGATGGTGTCGTGGCTCGTCGTGCTCGGCGTCGTGGTGTTTTTCATCCTGATCGGCATAAAGATGATCCCGACCTACCTGGAAAACTATTCGATCAAACAGGTGCTGACGAATATGGAAAACGACCGCGCCGTGCGCTCTATGTCACCGGCCGAGATGAAGCAGTCGTTTATGAAACGCCTCAAGATCAACAGTGTGTATGAATTCGATCGGAATGCCATCCAGATCAAGAAGGAAAAGAATGGCACCCGGTTCGAAGTCAGCTACGAGATCCGCAAGCCGGTGGCCGGCAACGTATCGATCGTCATGGCGTTCTCAGAGTCGGCGCTGATCTCCGTGCAATGAGGCGGCTGCAGCAGCGCATCGCCTATCAGTTCCATGATCTCGGCTTGCTGGAGCGTGCGCTTTCGCATCGCAGCATAGGTGCCAGCAACAACGAACGGCTCGAGTTTCTGGGTGATGCCATCCTCGGATTCGAGGTGGCTGACAGTCTGTATCAAAGCGTCAGCGACGCCAACGAAGGCCAGCTGAGCCGGATGCGCGCGCATCTGGTCAAGCGTGAGACTCTGGCCGAGATCGCGCGCGAGTTGCAGCTCGGTGCCATTCTCCGGCTCGGGCCCGGGGAGCTGCGCAGCGGCGGCCAGACGCGCGACTCTATCCTCGCCGATGCGGTCGAAGCAATCATTGCCGCCGTCTATCTCGACGGAGGGATGGACGAGGCGCGTGTCCTGGTGCGACGCCTGCTCGGCGAGCGTCTGGCGGCTCCCACCCCCGAGACCCGGCGAAAAGATCCGAAAACGCGTCTGCAGGAGCATCTGCAGTCGATCGGCAGGCCTCTGCCGCGCTACGAAGTCGTTGACATCCGCGGCGAACAACACGACCAGACATTCCGTGTGATCTGCTCGACAACGCTCGCCGGAAACGCCGAGGGTGAAGGTGCGAGCAGGCGCAAGGCCGAACAGGCGGCCGCGCGAAAGATGCTGGAACGACTCGAGGAAATGGACGAATGAAATTTCGCAGCGGTTACGCGGTGTTGGTCGGGCGGCCGAACGTCGGGAAATCGACGCTGCTCAATCGCCTGCTCGGGCAGAAGCTCGCCATCACCTCGCACAAACCCCAGACCACGCGCCACCGTATCCTCGGCATCAAGAGCCGAGAGGACGGACAGATCATCTTCGTGGATACACCGGGGATCCATGAACGCGGGAACAAGGCGATGAGTCACTATCTCAATCGCACTGCGCACACGGCGTTGATCGATGTCGACGTCGCGGTATTCGTGGTGCAGGCCCTGGCATGGACCAGTGAAGACGAGCGTGTGCTCAATGCCGTGGTAAAAGCGGGTGTCCCGACTATCCTGGCGGTTAACAAGGTCGACCTGGTCGAACCCAAGGAAAAGCTGCTGCCCTTTCTGCAGACGCTGGCGGAGCGCCACGGCTTTGTCGATGTGATCCCGGTCTCGGCCAGTCGGGGCGACAACGCGGACGCCCTGATGCAGGCGGTGCTCGATCGCCTGCCCGAGGGCGAGCCGGTGTTCCCCGAGGACCAGATCACTGATCGTTCCGAGCGCTTCTTCGCCGCCGAACTGCTTCGTGAGCAGCTGATCCGTCGTTACCATCGTGAATTGCCCTACGCCATCACCGTCGAGATCGAGCGCTTCGAAGAGGATGACGGTCGTTATCTCATCGGGGCCGTGATCTGGGTGGAGCGCGAAGGGCAGAGGGCCATCCTGCTGGGCAAGGGTGGGCAGGCGATGAAGGAAACGGCCACGGCAGCGCGCAAGGCGATGAACGATTTCTTCCAGACGCGCGTGCACCTGGAGGTCTGGATCAAGGTCAAGAAGAGCTGGTCGAGCGACGAAGCCGGGCTGTCCCGCTTGGGTTATACGGATTGAAAGATTGGACCCGCACAGTCTGCAGGCCGCGTACGTATTGCATACCCGTCGCTATGGCGACAGTAGCCTGCTCGTCGACCTGCTGACACGGGAGCATGGTCGCGTTGCCTGCGTCGCCAAGGGCGTGTTGCGGGCAAAGGCCACTACAGTGCGCATTCAGACCTTTGCCCATTTGCTGGTGGAGCTCCGGGGCAGGGGCGAAGTGCTGTCGCTGCTGCGCGCCGAGGCGGCGGGGCAGCCGGTGCAATTGCTGGGGCGTGCACTTTACTGCGGGCTGTATATCAATGAACTGCTGCTCAAGCTCACCGCACGACAGGATGCGTCTGCGGACCTGTTTGACGGGTACGCCACGGCGATCGCCGGACTGGCCGGGGCCTCCGCATCCGAGCCGGTGTTGCGGCGATTCGAGGTCAGCCTGCTGCAACACCTGGGCCTGGGACTCGAATTGGAATCGGATGCAGAGGGCCGACCAATCGATGCAGCGGGCAGTTACAATTACGACATCGACAGTGGGCCACGGCGGGTGTCCGGTGACGGCCCGACGGTGGTAACCGGCGAGACGCTGCTGGCACTGCGCAACGGTGAATTCACCAACGACCGGGTGGCACGCGAAGCGAGATTGCTGATGCGCCGGGTGATCAACCATCATCTGGATGGCCGCCCGTTGCGCAGCCGCGAGCTGTTCCGCTGACAGGAATTCCGACATGCGACATCATCAAATGACCGACTACGAACGATTGCTCGGGGTGAACATCGACCATGTGGCCACCCTGCGCCAGGCACGTGGCACCCGTTACCCCGAACCCATCCAGGCCGCATTGGTGGCCGAGCAGGCCGGCGCCGACTCAATCACGCTGCACCTGCGCGAAGACCGGCGCCATATTCAGGATCGGGATGTCGAGATGTTGTCCGGAATACTGCAGACACGGATGAATCTCGAAATGGCGGCCACGGCCGAGATGCTGCAGATCGCCAAGCGGCTGCGCCCGGCGGATTGCTGTCTGGTCCCCGAAAAGCGGGAAGAATTGACTACCGAGGGTGGACTCGACGCGTCGGCGAGCCGGGCATTCCTGAAGGATTATTGCGCCGAGCTCGCCGCTGCCGGTATCCGCGT
The DNA here is from genome assembly GCA_020445245.1 of Gammaproteobacteria bacterium. Next base: position 7,509 of record JAGRHB010000018.1, on the reverse strand, counting down.
ATCCTTGTTTATCGATGCCGATCCCAGGCAACTGGAGGCCGCCGTCGATATCGGCGCGCCGGTCGTCGAGATCCACACCGGCCACTACGCGGAGGCGCATCAGCCGGCGGCCGTCAGGGATACCCTTGGGCGAATCGCCAACGCCGTCGCACATGGTGTGCAACTCGGCCTGCAGGTGAATGCCGGACACGGCCTCGATTATCACAACATCAAGGCGGTCGCGGCGATTGACGGGATCCTCGAGTTCAACATTGGCCACGCCATTGTCAGCCGGGCGGTATTCAGCGGTCTTCATCAGGCCGTGGCAGACATGAAGCGCCTGTTGCAGCCACCAGCCGCTTGAGGGCTTGTTGTCGTGCCAGTACTCAGGCGCTGGATTCGAGGACCCGTTTCGCCTCTTTTTCCACGTGGTCCAGCAGCACGCTGACTGTGGGCTCGTCTTCCAGCGTCACCGCAGGCTGCAGGTCGCTCAGGGCGTGATAGAGCGCAGGGACGCCGCATACCGCCGCGGCACCGTGCAACCGATGCGCCAGCTGCCACAGCTCGGACCAGTCTCGGCGTTCGAAGGTCTCGTGCAAGGTGCCGAGTGATGTCGGGAGCTCGGCACACAACTCGTTGAACAGTTTGGCGGCGATATTGATCGAACCCCCGGAGATCCGCATCGCCTGCGCCTCATCGCGCACGGGCCAGTCACGCTGAGGGATGCTGTGTGTGGGCGCCCTGACGAAGCGTGCCGGTGCCCCCCCGGACAACAGTTCGCTGACCGTCTGCCGCAGGTCGTCGTCGCTCACGGGCTTGATCAGATAGCGGTGGATGCCCGCTCGGGTGATCTCCCGCTGGTTCTTTTCAGCCGCGTCGGCAGTGAGTGCTACGATCGGGACCTGGCGGTCGGGGTTGAGCGCAAGGATTCGGCGAGCGGCCTCCAGCCCGTTCATGCGCGGCATATGGACATCGAGAAATGCCATGTCGATGACGTTGTCCCGCGCCACTTCTACCGCATCGTCACCGTCTTCGACGGCCAGTACCCTCGCACCCATATCACGCAAAAGGTGGGTGATCAGCTGCAGATTGATCGGGTGGTCGTCGGCCGCGAGGCACACCTTGCCGTGTAACAGGTGTTCCTGATCGATATCCTCCGCACCGGGTGCTGCGGCAGCGGGCTGTTGCGTTCCGCCATACAGCGCCAGGTTGCCCGTGCGCAGGCAGCCGCGGACGCTCTCCAACAGGTGGCGGCGTTGCAGCGGCTTGCTCAGGCAATAGTTGGCACCGGCGGCGGTAAACCGGCTCAGCAACTCCTCGTCCGAACCGGAGACCAGGGCGATGACCGGCAAGCGCTGACCGTTGCTCAGCTCTACAATCCGTGCAAGGCATTCCTCGACCTGCGATGCCTCGTCGCCGCAGCCCAGTGCTGCCAGGGCATAGCGAGAGAGGTCCGGATCGGCGAGTTCGGCGAACCCGGCGACCCCGTCTACCGCCATGCCAAGATCGGTCAGTGCGTTCTCGAGGGCGATACGCGACAGTCGGTGCGGCTCGACCAACAGGGCGCGACGGTTCAGCGGCTTGACCTGCCGCGGTGGGGGGGCATCGGGATCCCGATCGAGCCGCACGGTCACGCGAAACACCGATCCTTCACCCGGGCGACTGTTGACGTTGATATGGCCATGCATCGCGGTGGCCAGTGAGTGACAGATGCTCAAGCCGAGCCCGGTACCCCCGAACAGGCGGTTGGTCGTGGCGCTGCCCTGGTCGAACGCCACGAACAGGCGCTGCTGTTCACCCAGTGGGATTCCGATACCCGTGTCGCTCACCGCAAAGCTGATTCCCGCTCCATGGTCGTCTTCCTCTTCGAGCATCACCCGCACGACGATCTCACCCTGATCGGTGAATTTGACGGCGTTTCCGAGCAGGTTGTTGAGAATCTGGATGATGCGTGTTTCGTCGCCGACAAGATGTTCGGGGACGTCGCTGTAGACCATCGAGACCAGTTCGAGATGCCGTGCATGGGCCTGCGGAGCCCACAGCGCGACCGCCGTCTCGACGCATTCACGCAGCTTGAAGGGTTCGTGGTTGAGCACCAGCTTTCCCGACTCGAGCTGTGAAAAATCCAGGATATCGTCAACGATCCGCAGCAGGGAGCCGGCCGATTTCTTGATTGTTTCGACAAAGTCACGCTGTTTTTCATCCAACGTGGTCTTGCTCAGCAGGCGGGTAAAACCGATGACACCGTTCATCGGTGTACGGATTTCGTGGCTCATATTGGCAAGGAACTCGGATTTTGCCCGACTTGCATGGATTGCGCGGCGGCGCGCCAGGTCGAGCTCGGCGTTGCGGATCTCGATCACCTCCATGCTTTCCTGCACCTCGCGCGTGGCCTGTTCGACCCTCTCCTGCAACTGCTCGTGGCCGGTTTCCAGATTCTGTGCCATGACGTTGAACCCGGCCTCGAGTTCGCCCAACTCGCCCGGGGAGCCATTTCCGACGCGGGCGTCCAACTCGCCCGCCTGCACCCGTTGCATGGCACGATTGATCTCGGAGATTGGAGACAGCAGCCGACGCAGGTACAGCATCACGAGCGCCAGTGTCGCGACCAGCCCCAGTACAATGACTGCTATCCCGATCAGCGCAGCCGGGACCTGCCCGCCTCCGAGCCACACGTAGACCCCGAACCCGACCACACCGAGCAAAAGGGGGCTCAGGGCGATCAGGAAACCCCCGTAGTAGATACTGTCCGCGCGATAGGGTTTGAGGAATTCGAGCAAGGCGATTCCTTTGCTGTCCAAGCACTGCCAAACGGCCTCGTCGCGGGGGATACTAACTCGTTTTGCCCTTTCCGATTGAGTAAACTGCCGCGATGACATACCCAACAATCGAATCCTTCGTCGGCAACACGCCACTGCTTCGGCTGCAGCGTCTGCCTGGCGCAAGCAGCAATCAGATACTGGTCAAGCTCGAAGGCAACAACCCGGCAGGCTCGGTGAAAGACCGGCCGGCGATCTCGATGATCAGGCACGCCCAGGAGCGCGGCGAGATCACGATCGGCGACACCCTGATCGAGGCGACCAGCGGCAACACCGGCATCGCCCTGGCGATGGCCGCGGCAATCCGTGGTTTCCGCATGATATTGATCATGCCGGAGAACCTCAGTGTCGAACGTCGCGCCTCGATGCGCGCCTATGGCGCCGAACTGATCCTGGTCTCGCGTGAACAGGGCATGGAAGGGGCGCGCGACCTGGCACTGCAGATGGAGCGCGAGGGCAGGGGCAAGGTACTTGACCAATTCGCCAATCCGGACAACCCGCGCGCGCATTACGAGACCACAGGCCCGGAGATCTGGCGCGACACCGCCGGCAATGTCACGCACTTCGTCAGTGCGATGGGTACGACGGGCACCATCATGGGAACCGCACGCTTTCTGCGCGAGCAGGACCCGCGGCCACAGATTGTCGGCGTCCAGCCCGCCGAAGGCGCATCGATCCCCGGCATCCGCCGCTGGCCGCCTGAGTATGTCCCGGCGATCTTCGACGCCTCCCTGGTGGACCGCGAGATGGATGTCACCCAGGAAGAGGCCGAGGTCACGACCCGCCGGCTGGCCGCCGAGGAGGGCATCTTCTGCGGCATTTCTTCCGGCGGTGCGGTCGCGGCGGCGTTGCGTCTGTCGGCCGAGGTCGAGAATGCCGTCATCGTCACCATTGTCTGCGACCGTGGTGACCGCTATCTGTCCACCGGCGTTTTCCCCGCCGAATAGCAGAGATCCCTGAACATGCGTTTCTCGGTATTCGCACTGTCGTCGGTTCCCGACACTGACACCACACGGCAGGTGTTCGGCCTGCACGACCTCGATGACAAGGCTGTCTCCAAGGTCCTGTTCCACCGGCGCAAGCAGCAGACCGGCTCGAGCGAGGAACTGCGCTGGGATCAACGTGCGATCGCCAGTGTCACGCTGATTCAGTATTCAGTCGACAAGGTACTGATCGAGTCGGTCGGCCTGGCCGGACACACCGAGCGGGACATGCTGCAGGCGTTGTTCACGGCGGCGATGCGCGACGGTCGCATGGTGGCCTGGGACAGTTCGCGCAACGGCGTGCCGCTGATCCATTTCCGCAGTCTCAAACATGCCCTGAGCTTTCCCGCGTACTGGCAGACATTGAAGGAAAGGGATGATCTCCATGTCGATCTCCTGGACTGGCTGGCGGGGCCCGGGGTGGATCGGCCAGGGCTGGACGAAACTGCGCGCAAGCTTGGCTTTCCCGGCATGTGCGCCCGCACGGAAGATGATGTCTACGCCGCCTGGCTGGCGGGCCGGCACGCCGAGGTCCAGGCGTTCAGCGAGATCGCGGCACTGAATACATACCTGTTGGCACTGCGGGTGTTCAGTGTGACCGGGCAGGTGACGCGCCACGACAGTGCGCGGGTGCAGAACAACCTGCGTCAGGCGCTCGCCAGGCGCAGTGACGGGCACCTGGCCGATTTCCTTGCCGCCTGGAGGACCGAATAGATGGGACGAAGGCGCCGTCGTGTGAGCCTGCCGCAAGGCGAGTTCGAGGCCCGGATCGAGAGCATGTCGCATGATGGCCGCGGCGTGGCGCGTGTCGATGGCAAGGCGACCTTCGTGCATGGCGCCTTGCCGGGTGAGACCGTGACATTCCGCTATCTGAATCGCAAACGCAGCCACGACGAAGGGCAGGTGGTGACGGTCGTCGAGCCGTCAGAGGTCCGCGTGGAGCCACGCTGCGCACAGTACGGCGTGTGTGGTGGCTGCAGCCTGCAGCACCTCGACCCGTCGGCGCAGGTAGAGGCCAAGCAGGCGGTACTGATCGACAATCTTCGCCAGATCGGGCGTGTCGCACCGGATACCCTGCTTCCTCCGATCATGAATGATTCGCCCTGGGGCTATCGGCGCAAGGCGCGGCTCGGAGTCAAGGATGTTGCGCGCAAGGGCAAGGTGCTGGTCGGCTTTCGCGAGCGTGGGTCGAGCTTCGTTGCGGACGTACAGATGTGCCACGTACTGCATCCACGTGTGGGAGAGATCCTGCCGCTGCTCAGCACGCTGATCGAGTCGCTGAGTATCAGCCGGCGTCTGCCGCAGATCGAGATGGCGATGGATGACGAGCGCTGCGTGCTGATCCTGCGCATCCTCGATCCGCTGGGCAGCGATGACGGGCGTCGGTTGCTTGCCTTTGCGCAAGAGAATGACCTCGTCTTCTATCTGCAACCGGGTGGGCCTGAGACGGTGCATCCGCTGGGTGAGGCTGTCGACCTGCGATACGAACTCCCGGCGTATGCCGTGACTCTGGGTTTCCTGCCGGGTGACTTTACCCAGGTGAACACCGACATCAACCGCAAGATGATCGATCATGCAGTGCAGCTGCTCGATCCGCAGGCCGACGACGATGTCCTCGACCTGTTTTGCGGGATCGGCAATTTCACGCTGCCGATCGCGCGCCACTGCCGGCGGGTGGTCGGTGTGGAGGGCGATGCCGGCCTGGTCGAGCGCGCCCGACGCAACGCCGAAAGCAATGCCATTGCGAATGCCGAATTCTTCGCCGCGGATCTGTACGGCGAGCTGCAGGCCGAACCCTGGATGACCCGGCAGTTCGACAAGGCGCTCCTCGACCCGCCGCGCAGCGGTGCGCTGCAGGTGCTGCCTCTGCTGCCGGCAATGGGCATCAGGCGCATCGTCTATGTTTCGTGTTATCCGGGGACACTGGCGAGGGATGCCGGCGAACTGGTGGGTAGATACGGCTACCGCCTGGTCAGTGCCGGGGTGATGGATATGTTTCCACACACGGCGCACGTGGAATCGATCGCCTTGTTCGAGCGCCGCTGATGGGCAGGGAGATCGAACGCAAGTTCCTGCTGCGATCGGACACCTGGCGCGACGCGGTCAGCCACAGCGCTCGTATGGTCCAGGGGTACCTGTTGCGCGGTGACACATCGGCAGTCAGGGTCCGCATCATGGGCGGTGTCGCCGAGCTCAACATCAAGCACACGCTGGACGGCATCAATCGGCTCGAGTACGAGTACGAGATACCGCTCAGCGACGCCCGCGAGATCCTGGAACACGTTGCATTGCGTCCGATGATCGACAAGACGCGCCATCACGTCAGCCATGGCGGTCACCTATGGGAGATCGACGAGTTCCACGGCGACAATGATGGTCTGGTGATCGCGGAGATCGAGCTGGAAGACGCCGATGAGGCATTCGAGCGACCGGACTGGCTGGGCGAGGAGGTGTCGGCCGACCTGCGCTATTACAACAGCAACCTGAGCAGGCAGCCGTACAGCCAATGGTAAGACTGGCGGTGACCTGCCTGTGTCTGTCACTCGTCGCCTGCAAGTCGCCGGATAGCGACGTCCTCGTTTTCGCCGTCGCCAATGCTCCCAGTGTGCTCGATCCCAGGCTTGCCGGTGACGCCGTCTCCGAGCGCACCAATGCGTTGCTCTACGATCGACTGGTGACGCTGGACGAAAGGGGCAGGGCGCAACCACAGATGGCCACCTGGCGGGCGCTCGGTACTGATCACTACCGCCTCAGCCTGTTGCCGTCACGTGCGCCGTTCTGGGACGGTCGACTGCCCGATGCGCAGGACGTCGCTGCGACCTATCGGAGTCTCCTCGATCCCACACTGGGTTCACCACATGGTGGCGCACTGGCCAACATCCGGGCGGTGGTGATCGTCAACGACGGCGACGTGGATTTCCTGCTGAAAAAGCCGGATCCGTCATTTGTCAGCCGACTGACGGTCGGGATCGTGCCGGCGCAGGCAGCGACTGGTCGCGAACTCGGTCGGCATCCCATTGGCAGTGGCCCCTTTGCCTTCGTCGAATGGAGGAGCGACGGTGGCGTGCTGTTGCGCCGCCGCACCGATGGACAGCGGGTGGCGCTGGTGCCGGTGGCTGATCCCACGATGCGCACCCTAAAGCTGCTGCGCGGCGAGGCGCATCTGTTGCAGAACGACCTGCCCAGTGAGCTGTACGGCTATCTGGCAGGCACGTCCGGACTGACCCTGGAGGAGGGGCCGGGCACCACCTTCGCCTATATCGGTTTCAATCTCGATGATCCGGTGCTGTCCAGCCGCGATGTGAGGGCGGCCATCGCGCACGCAATCGACCGTGATGCGATCATCCGTTACCTGTTCGGCGGGCGCGCGCACAAGGCCGAGTCAGTGCTGCGTCCGCAGCATTGGGCCGGAGTGAGCGATCTGCCCGCATACGGTTACAACCCACAGCGCGCGCGCGACCACCTGCGGCGTGCGGGCTACGATGAACAGCATCCATTGACACTCAGCTACAAGACATCGACCGATCCCTTTCGTCTGCGGATCGCGCACGTACTGCAGAGTCAGCTGGCGGCCGTGGGTGTCGATCTGAAGGTCAGCAGCTACGAGTGGGGCACGTTCTTTGGCGACATCAAGGCCGGTCGCTTCCAGATGTACAGCCTGGCCTGGGTGGGCGTGAATACACCCGATATCCTGCGCTATGCGTTTCACAGTGAATCGGTGCCGCCCG
>JAGRHB010000189.1 GCA_020445245.1 Gammaproteobacteria bacterium | reverse complement strand
CTGATTTTCAAGTACCCGAAGATGGTGCTCGGTGTTGGGGCGAGGGAATGCAAGCAGCTGCGCGAGCGTTTCGAGATGTTGTCGGCGCACTATCCCCGGCTGAAGCTGCTCGACCCCAAGGACATCGCGAAGATCGAGCCGGCGGTCGCTTACTCGAAGGGCACGTTGCGTTCTGATGAAATCATTGCCCTGGGTTCAGAAGACGAATACACAGCGGTCAATTTCGAGGCGCTCGCACGCTCTTTCGTGCGTCAGGCACAACGCATCGAAGGCAAGGATGTAGAGGTGGTCTACAACCAGCGGGTGCTGCATATCCACCGGCAGGGCGAGCTGTTCCGCGTCGAGACTGGCGACGCCAGCTACCAGGCGCGCGCGATCGTCGTATGCGCCGGCGGCCACAGTCTCAAACTGGCGCACGACCTCGGCTATGGCCACCACTTCTCGGTGCTGCGCCGGCAGCGACTATTTCACCCCGCAGGTGCTCAGGGGCAAGGTCTATACGGTGCAGAACGACAAGCTGCCGTTTGCCGCGATCCACGGCGATCCCGACGTCATGGTCCCGGGCAAGACGCGCTGGGGTCCGACCGCACTCGTGCTGCCCGTGCTCGAGCGCTACAACTGGGACACCCTCAAGGACTTCCTTATGGTGTTCAAGTTCGATCGCAAGGTCTGGGACGTCCTGTACGACCTGCTCAAGGTTGCCGACATCCGCAACTACATGCTGAAGAACTTCCTGTTCGAGGTACCGATCCTGCGTCGAATGCTGTTCCTCAAGGATGCGCGCAAGATCGTGCCCGACCTGAAGTACAAAGACCTCAAGTTCGCCCACCACGTCGGTGGCATCCGGCCGCAACTGATCGACAAGGACCACCGCAAGCTGATGATGGGTGAGGCCAAGATCGATACCGGTGTGGGTGCGATATTCAACATGACGCCGTCGCCAGGCGCGACCTGTTGCCTGGAGAATGCCGAGGTCGACATGCGCAAGGTTGCCGAATTCCTCGGTGCGACGGTCCAGGAAGAGGCCTTTGCTGCCGACCTGCTCGGTAGCGACCATCGCCATGCGATCGAAGATCTGCCGATGCATTTCATCAGTGGTGACGACGCCGCCTGATCGGTTGGCCATTGGATACCCTGCCGACGATGTGTGGGATTCTGCCCGTCGCCGGCCAATAATGGGGTGTCAATCCGAGGAGCCCGTCCATGCAGTTGCGCCATTCCCACACCTCACCGTTCGTCCGCAAGGTCACTGTGCTGTTGCACGAAACCGGCCTTGCCGGACGCGTGACCGCCGATACTGTCGACGGCTGGTCGGAGCCCGGGGCCCTGACCGCCGAAAATCCGTTGTCCATGGTGCCGACCTTGGTGCTCGACGACGGCAGCAGCCTGTACGACAGCCCGGTGATCTGCGACTACCTGGACCGGCAACACACCGGACCGAGAATGATTCCGGACTCGGGCGAAGCGCGCTGGCAGGTACTGCGCGAACAGGCGCTCGGCGATGGGATTCTCGACAATGCGGTACTGATTTTCGTCGAACTGAACAAGCGACCTGAGGAGAAGCGTTGGGACTGGTGGCTGGCGCTCAAGCAACGTGCGATCGAGCGCTCGCTCGATCATCTCGAACAGGAGGCAAAAGGTCTGGCCGGGCGCATCGACCTGGGCACCATCAGCATCGCTGTGGCGCTGGGCTATCTGGATCTGCGCGGCGCCGTAGGGCAATGGCGCATCGGGCGGCCGGCACTGGCCGACTGGTTCGCCGAATTCGCGTGTCGCCCCTCCATGGTCGCGACCACGCCGCCGGGGTGACCCGGCTGTGTCGGTGGCCATAGTCTGGTTTCGCCGTGATCTGCGCCTGACCGACAACCCGGCCCTGGCCGCGGCGCTCGCGGCGCACGACATCATCGTGCCTGTGTATATCCACGCACCGGATGAAGAGGCTCCCTGGCAACCCGGGGCTGCCTCGCGCTGGTGGCTGCACCATGCGCTTGCCGACCTGTCGCGGCAGTTGCGTGGCAGGCTGCTGATCCGGCGCGGCGCCAGCCTGGCGACGCTGCAGGAACTGGCGAATCGGTACCGGGCCACGGCCGTCTACTGGAACCGTCTCTATGAACCGGCATTGGTCGCCCGCGACAGCGCCATCAAACAGACGCTGCGTGCCGCCGGCGTGACGGCGTGGAGCGGCAATGCCGCGCTGTGGTTCGATCCGTGGGAAGTGGCGACGCGTCAGGGTGGGCCGTTTCGCGTGTTCACACCGTTTTGGAAACGCCTGTTGGAGATGGGATTGCCGTCACCCCGTGCTGCGGCTGCGACACCGGGCGAGGGGCGTCTGGCTGCCCCACCCGGTACCGGGACCCCGGACGGCATGTCGCCGGCCGAACTCGGGCTGTTGCCGGATGTCGGCTGGGACTCGGGCATCGCTGCGCATTGGCAGCCGACCCGGGCCGCCGCCGAGGCGCGGCTCGATGAATTCCTCGCCATCGACGTGCGGGAGTACCCGCACGGTCGCGACCGGCCGGGCCGCGAGCGCGTGTCGCGCCTGTCCCCTTACCTCCACTTCGGCCAGCTCGGCCCCCGCGAGGTGGTCGCCGCCTGCCATGCCGGCCGGTACCCGGCCGCCGAGTTCCTGCGCGAGCTCGGTTGGCGCGAATTTGCCCATCACCTGCTGTTTCATTTCCCACTCACCACTGAGGCGCCGATGGATGTGCGGTTCGAGGCGTTCGCCTGGCGCGATGACGGCGCTCAGCTGACGGCCTGGCGACGCGGTCAGACCGGTGTGCCGCTGGTGGATGCCGGGATGCGGCAGTTGTGGGGCAGTGGCTGGATGCACAACCGGGTGCGCATGGTCGTGGCCTCGTTCCTGACCAAGAACCTGCTGCTGGACTGGCATGAGGGCGCGCGCTGGTTCTGGGACACCCTGGTGGATGCCGATCTGGCGGCAAACAGCCTGGGATGGCAGTGGACGGCCGGCTGCGGCGCGGACGCCGCACCATACTTTCGGGTGTTCAACCCGGTGCTTCAGGGCGAGAAGTTCGATCCCACAGGTAGCTACGTGCGGCAGTGGGTACCGGAGCTGGCCGATCTGCCGCCGAAGTGGATTCACCGCCCGTGGGAGGCACCGCCGGCGATTCTGCGCGATGCCGGCGTAACACTGGGGTCAAGTTATCCGCGGCCGATCGTGGATCTCAAGGCCACCAGGCTCAGGGCGCTGGAGGCCTGGGCGCGGGTGAAATAGATGGATCAGGGCGCGGCGTGCACCCGTCGGTCAGCCCGTTTTGTGCAGCATCCGGTGCCTGGTGTCCGGCAGATCCAGCGTGCCGGCCTGCCGGCTGCCACCACTGGCCTGCAGCTGGTAGGCCGCGCGGCGTTTAAGGTAGGCACCTTTGCGCAGGTCGCCGAAGTGCTGTTCGGCCGACTCGCTGCCGGGCACCGGGTCTTGTGGAGTCAGTGGGGCGTCGTGGTTCATTGGGTTGCTCATCCTGTGGAAGGGGTGACGCACTTTTCCGGCGTCTCGTTATTGTGACTTCCTTGTTTCCTGGCCGTATTGTATAGACCAAATCCGTGACGATTGTGTGAAGACATGTGCACATATCGTCTGCGTTCCGACTTCCTTGATCTGCATCGTGATCCAGCGCGCCTTTTCGGCAACTAATTCCTGTCGATGGCGTTGCTGTTTGCGCGGATGCCTTCCACCTCGGCGAGCTTTTCCAGTGCAACTTCCATCAACCAGCGTGCGCGGGCGGTCATCTGGTGTAGGTAACCGTGCAGCGCCGCGTCCTGTTTGGTTGAGATTTCGCAGCGTGCGCTGTACTCCTCGAATGCCGACAGCTGTTCAATCAGGCTTGCCATGTGGTGCGGGCACTCGCATTCGAGGCGGGTGGTGACCTCGGAGAGGTGGATCAGCTGGTGCGTCGTGAAGCGTTTGGGCGGGATGGGTTCCGCGCCGACCGATTCCGGATTCCAGGTCGGCGGCTGCCAGTCGATCGGCCGGCTGTGGCTGAGCTGGCAGTGCTGCCAGATATGCTCGATGGCAACCGGTGCCCGCAGCGTCTGCAGTCCGTAGCGCTGCAGCTGGCTGACGATGTTCGACGGGCTGAATGCGTACAGGACGACGATGCGTTGTGCCCGTCGGCGCAGTTCGGGGTTGTTGAGCCCGCGCGCGATCGTACGGTCCAGGAACGGCAGCTCGATCACCAGCGTGTCGCAGGTCGTCTCATCCTCCAGGAATGCATCGAGATCGGAGTAGGCCCCCGCCAGTTCCAGACCCTCCGGCATCCCCTCGGTATTGCACGCACGTACCGAGATGGCCTGGCCGATCACGCAGACCTCGTGCCGGCCACTGTCCGGCGGCGGCAGATTCGCCGGCTGCGCCGAGTTGAGGCGGCGATTCAGTTCGTCTATAGCGAGACCGGCCACTGTACCAATTGCATAGCCCTGGTCGACCAGGGTCTTGATCATCGTCAGGCGGGT
>JAGRHB010000188.1:3047-4489 GCA_020445245.1 Gammaproteobacteria bacterium | reverse complement strand
TCGCCCTGCTGCCCCCGTACCAGCGTGGCCACGCACAACCCGCGCCTGCCCGGCAGGGTGCATGACTCGCGCAGGGTGGCATCGCAGGAAGACAACTGGCGCGCACGCGCGATTGCCGGCGAGACCGTCACCTTGCGGAACTGGTCGTACAGATAGGACGGTGCATCACCGGCGTAAGCAATGCCGATACCCAGTTCGATCAACGGTAGCCCGAGACGCTGGTTCTCGGCATTCATGGCATCGGCTTGGCCCACGATCGCCGCGGCCAGACAACACGCGCGGGCGACCGCCAGTCGTTCAGCCCCCTGGCCGGCATGCTCGAGGAGGAGCAATACCAGGGCATCGCCCTCCACCGTCACTTTCTGGGCATCAAACTGTTCGATAAGGGCGCTGCAGGGGTCATAGAAATAGCGACTGAAATGGGCCGCCGCACTGAGATTGCGCTGCCGCATCTGTGCCGCGAGTTGCGTCATTCCACGCAGCCCCACTTTTACGATGACATGGCCGACGACGTCACCCCGCGCATCCAGCGCGACGTCTTCGCGACAGAACAGCTGCAACACGTTATTGGCCCGCGATAACGCGGCCTCACGCTCGTCGGTCACCAGGCGCAGACTGTCCATGCCGACATAGGCTCGCCACGCGAGCTTCAGATCACGACGCAGACGCAGGAAATCGCCGACGAACCGTGCCATCACCTGGCGCCTGCCGTTCGCGGGATTCTGCCGATACTCCTTGCGCAGCTGGTCGATACGCCTTACCAGCGCGGCTGCATCCCTGACCCCTTCGGTGGCGCCGAGGCGGCGTACGAACTCGCGGCGCCTGACGGCGCCATTGAGATAGCCAAAAACCAGTGTTTCGGCCTCGACCAGCCCCAGTGGCGGATACACGACCGACAGCTCATGCGAAGCCAGCACCCCGGGCATCAATCCGGCCCTTTCCAGTTTCGACGCAAGCTGAGCATTGAGGTGGCGCTGCAGACCGGCAATTCGCGGGTCATACCAGTTGCCGGGGCGCGGCCATTCGGGCTCCACTCCACCCAACAGGCCCACGGCGTTCTCCGGCACATCGAGCCAGGTCGCCGCAGTATCGTTGATCTCCTGTTCGGCACAGAGGATGCGCACACGCTGCTCGGTATCGAGATAGCCGCGCGCAAGTCCCTGGTCGGGTCGAGCCGTCAGTGGCGCCACGCTGGCGGGAGTTGGCTGGTGATGCAGATCCACCACTGACGGCAACCACTCCGCCAACGTTTCCAGCACGCAGCGGTTGGCCTCGCGCATGGTGTCGAGATCATGCAGCAGGTACGGGTAGACGTGAAAAAAGTTGCGTGGCGTGCCTACGCCGTCCAACTGCAGGATCGGATCTGCGAGCATGAATTCGGGGACCGGCCATGTACGTCCCAGGATTGCCTTGCGCAGGTTTTTCATCCCGCCGTGTTCCAG
>JAGRHB010000188.1:0-2948 GCA_020445245.1 Gammaproteobacteria bacterium | reverse complement strand
AGCCGGCTGGAACTGCGGGCCTCTTTGACCACTGCGCGATGATGCTCCTGCACCACCTGGCCGAACCCCTGCGCAATGGTGGCGCTGAACGAGGGCCCGGATTCCTTCCACAGGCGCTGCGCACATTCACGCACCAGTGCATGCACATAGGCTGTCACGGCCTTGCCCAACGCCGGACCCAGGGCAACATCGATGTGGGCGTTGTCGGTACCGCGCGGAAAACGATCGAGGCGCAAGCGGGTGAACTTGATCCGGCGAAACCCTTCGCGTACCGCATCGGGGGCGGGCCAGCGGGACCTGAACCGGGGAAGCAGAGGGGGCATGGCGGGGTTGGGTCTAGACGCGGCACAGGCCTGTGGCTGCCGGGGTGGCCGCCACACAACCCTGACCGGCTACCGCGCAGTCAGGGCGTCGATAATGCGGTCTTCCATCTCGATGCGCACCGCCAGCTCTTCGCCCAGCTTGCCCAGATCCCGATCCAGCTGGTGCAGATCCAACTGATGATCCGAGGAATCGTACTTGTCGTTGAACTCCACCGCGACCTCAGAGGCCTCAGCTATGCGCGGGTAGACCTCGCGGGCGATCTCAACGACCTGGCCTCGACGCTCACGACCGGCCACGATGCGCTCGTAGATCTCGAAATGGCCGAAGGCCGAGTAGTCGACCAGCACCTGGCAGAACTCCTGCAGCACGTTCGGATTCGGCGCCAGTTCCTTGAACGGCTCCAGGCCGGCGACACGGCAGAACATGGTCAGCACCTCCTGGCGTTCATCCAGAAGCTTGCGCACCATTTCCTGCGTGCCTTCCCGACGATCTGTTTTTTGCGGTTCAATCATGGTCATTGTTATGTTTCCAGACGCATCCTTCGGCGGTCTTAGTTTACTCCGAATCGGTTCCGCGTAAACTGGGCCGCAGTCGCCCTGTATTGACGGCTCGAAGCGAACCTGGCGGGCACTGCCCGCGTACGAAATCTGCACCCCGTGAAAAAGCTGCTCTCACTGTGTCTGTCCTGTTTCCTGTGCCTTTCGGCGCCGGCCCCCGTATCCGCTTACGGTGGCTATGGGGGCGAGAACCCCTTCGTCGAGGCGATGCTGCGGATGATGGAGATATTCGGTCTTATCGACCGCAGCAGCCTGCCGCTCGGCGTCCCCTATCTGCCGGGCAACACGTCGGTGCTCGGCAGTGGATTCGGCGGACTCTCCGGATTCGGCGGCTATCCCGGCATGGGAGTGATGCCGGGTGTGTCGCCGCTGTCCCTATATGGCATGGGTGGCGCCCCCGGCATGGGGAGTCTGCCCGGCATGGGCGGCGTGCCCGGTATGGGACAGTTTCCCGGCATGTCCGCATGGCCCGGCGCAGGCTGGGGCATCCCCAATGGCTACGGACAGCCAACAGGTGTCAACACGACCGGACAACTCGATGGCATCTGGGAGCTGGACAAGGGTGGCTTTGTGGTGATCAGGGGCAGCAACGCCCGGCTGTATCTGTCACGCGAAAAATTTCAGGATTTTCGCGTCGGCTACGATCGCCAGAATCTGTGGTGGGCCCCGACGACCGGCGGGACACATTCACGCTACCGCTACCAGCTCAGCGACGGCAGGATGATCCTGCGCGACAGCGAGGGCAATTACCTGCTGTTGCGCCGCCGGCGCTGAGCACCCCTCACTTGAGGCAGACAGGCCAAATAGGCAAAATCGATTCGCACGACCCAAGCCCCCCTGCGTCCCACGCGCCAAGGTCACACCCGGAGCAGTCATCACAACAATGAAGATCCAACGCATCGCCCTGATCGGCGGCTCAGGCTTTGTCGGCCGGCATCTTGCCGGACATCTGCGCAACCGAGGCTACCAGTGCCGCGTCATCACCCGGCATGCGCACCGTCACTATGACCTGCGCCCGGCAGCCGAAGTGGTCGAAGCAGACCCGTTCGACCACACGCAGCTGACATCGGCGCTGCATGGCTGCGATACCGCGATCAACCTGGTGGGCGTCCTCAACAGTGGCGGCAAAGAAAATAGTTTCCGCCGCGTCCATGTCGAGCTGGTGGAGAATGTGGTGGCCGCCTGTCATACGGCGAAGATCGTGCGACTGCTCCACATGAGCGCGCTGAATGCCGACCAGGCCAGTGGCGGCAGCCTCTATCTGCGCAGCAAGGGCGAAGGCGAGAACCGGGCGCACACCCTGGGCAAGCCCGGGATCGCGGTTACCAGCTTCCGTCCCTCGGTCATCTTCGGGCCGGATGACAGTTTCCTCAATCGCTTCGCCGTCCTGCTGCGAATACCCGGCCCCCTGCCGCTGGCGTGCCCGGATGCGCGGCTGTCGCCAGTGTATGTTGGTGATGTGGCTGCCGCATTCGCCAATGCACTGGAAGACCGGACCACCTTCGGCAAGCACTATGAGCTGTGCGGACCCAGGACCTACACCCTGGAGCAACTGGTGCGCTTTGTCGCCCGGCACAGCGGCCAACGCAAAATCATCGTGCGCCTGCCGGACTGGGCATCGCGCCTGCAGGCCTCGATCCTGCAATATGCCCCCGGCAAGCCGTTCACGCCCGACAACTACCTGTCACTGCGCACACCCAGCGTGTGCAGGGAAAACGGCCTGGCCGCGCTCGGGGTAACTGCCACCTCACTGGAAAATGCAGGCACACGTTTTCTGACCCACATGGACAAGAATCTGCGACGTAATCAGCTGCGACGCCACAGCCAACGCTGAGGTCCCGCACCCGGCTGAGGCATGGTGTTCAGCGTGTCGCCACACCGGACTGCAGTTGCCGCAGGTAGCGGTGACGCTGTCCCCGTTCCATCTTCGCCAGTTCACGGCAGGCCGCGTGAAATGCCGGCAGATCACCCGCGGATTGCTGCAACAGCAGGCGCAGCGCGGGCGCCAGCCCGTGGTAGGTGCCCACGCTCGCCAGCCTGGCGTTGTTCAGTGGCCGCTCGAACCAA
>JAGRHB010000187.1:1485-4578 GCA_020445245.1 Gammaproteobacteria bacterium | reverse complement strand
TTGCCGAAACCGTTCTCGGTGACCGTCATCACGTCGCCTTCGTCGCCGATGATCAGCGAGATCACGCGCTGTTTCTTGCCGAGCCTGACGCCGCGCACACCACAGGCGGTCCGGCCCATCGCGCGCACGTCCGATTCCTTGAACCGGATCGCCTTGCCGGCCGAGGTGAACAGCATGATGCTCTGGCTGCCGTCGGTAATGTCGACACCGATCAGCTGGTCGTCGTCGCGCAGGTCGACCGCGATGATGCCGCTCGAGCGCGGGCGCGAGAAATCGACCAGCGGGGTCTTCTTGACGGTTCCGGAGGCCGTCGCCATGAACACGAAGCGGTCTTCGGTGTACTCGCGCACCGGCAGTATCGCGTTGATGCGTTCGCCCTGCTCCAGCGGCAGCAGGTTGACCATCGGCCGGCCGCGTGCGGTGCGCCCGGCCTGCGGCAGTTCATAGACCTTCAGCCAGTAGCACTTGCCGCGGCTGGAGAAGCACAGGATGGTGTCGTGGGTGTTGGCGACGAACAGTTTTTCGACGAAGTCCTCGTCCTTGGTCGAGGTCGCCGTCTTGCCGCGCCCGCCGCGGCGCTGTGCCCGATAGTCACCGACCGGCTGCGCCTTCGCATAGCCCTGGTGCGACAGGGTCACCACCACGTCTTCCTCGGTGATCAGATCCTCGAGGGTCAGGTCCATCTGGTTGCGCACGATCTCGCTGCGACGCGCGTCGCCAAATTGTTCGCGGATCTCGATCAGCTCGTCCCTGATCACCTGCATCAGGCGATCAGGGCTGGAAAGAATTTCAAGTAGAGCGGCAATTTTATCCAGTATCTCTTGGAATTCATTGATTATTTTTTCCTGCTCAAGCCCGGTAAGCTTTTGCAGCCGCAGGTCCAGAATCGCCTGTGCCTGGGTCTCGGTCAGGTGATAGCCCTGTTCGGTCAAACCGAATTCCGCCGACAGGTCTTCGGGGCGCGAGGCATCGGCGCCGGCCCGAGCGAGCATCGCCTCCACCGCACTCGACTGCCAGCTGCGCTCGACCAGCAGGCGCTTTGCCTCGGCTGGGCTCGGCGCCGCCTTGATCAGTGCGATCACCTCGTCGATGTTGGCCAGAGCGACCGCCAAGCCTTCGAGGATATGCGCCCTTTCGCGCGCCTTGCGCAGGTCGAACAGGGTACGGCGGGTCACCACCTCGCGGCGATGACGCAGGAAGTACTCCAGCAACTGCTTGAGGTTGAGCGTGCGTGGCTGACCGTCGACCAGGGCGACCACGTTGATGCCGAACACGTTCTGCATCTGGGTCTGCTGGAACAGATTGTTCAGCACGACCTCGGCCACCTCGCCGCGGCGCAGTTCGATGACCATGCGCATGCCGTCCTTGTCGGACTCATCGCGCAGCTCGGAGATGCCTTCGAGCTTCTTGTCCTTGACCAGTTCGGCGATCTTTTCCAGCAGGCGGGCCTTGTTGACCTGGTACGGCAGCTCGTGGACCACGATCCGCTGCCGACCGCTATCCATGTCCTCGATCGAGGTACGCGAGCGGATATAGACCTTTCCGCGCCCGGTGCGGTACGCCTCGCGCACGCCGTGAACACCGTTGATGATCGCCGCAGTGGGGAAATCCGGGCCTGGCACGATCTCCATCAGCTCGTCGATATTGACACCCGGCTCTTCGATGACACGAATACAGGCGTTGATGACTTCGGTCAGATTGTGCGGCGGGATATTGGTCGCCATACCGACCGCGATCCCCGACGAGCCGTTGATCAGCAGGTTCGGTATCTTGGCCGGCAGGACCTGGGGCTCACGCTCGGACTCGTCGTAGTTGGGGCTGAAATCGACGGTTTCCTTGTCGATGTCGGCGAGCAGTTCGTGCGCGATCTTGGCCATGCGCACTTCCGTGTAACGCATCGCCGCCGGGGCGTCTCCGTCGACCGACCCGAAGTTGCCCTGGCCGTCGACCAGCATGTAGCGCAGCGAGAAGGGCTGCGCCATGCGCACGATGGTGTCGTACACAGCCGTGTCGCCATGCGGGTGGTACTTACCGATCACGTCACCGACCACACGGGCCGACTTCTTGTAGGGCTTGTTCCAGTCGTTGCCCAGTTCACCCATCGCGAACAGCACGCGCCGGTGCACCGGCTTGAGCCCGTCCCGCACATCCGGCAACGCGCGGCCGACGATGACGCTCATCGCGTAGTCCAGATAGGACTGCTGCATCTCGTCTTCGAGATTGACGGGGAGGATTTCCTTGGCGAACTCGGTCATTGGCGGCTTTCCCGGTCAGCACCCCTGTGTCGTTGTGTGAAACGCGGCCGGCGGCCGGGTTCGCTTGTAATTCTGGGGCGAAACAAGGGGCGAATACTACCATACCCCCCAGGGTGCGTCATGCCCGAAAAACGTCACAGAACGCCGCATATGGCGCCAGAGGGCAACTCGACACATTTGAAACCGCGAAATTGGCCATTGGCCAACGGCCGATTCAGAACCTGACGGCAGGCGTCTCGATCTCCAGGCCATTGGCCCGCGACATGATGTACAGCTCGAGCAGATCGTACTCGGGCGAGCCCTCCTCGAACGGCTCGGCGCGAAACGACACAAAGCACTCGGTCAGGCGCTGTTGCAGGCTGGTGATCCGCCCCCTGCCGAGACGGTATTCCGGGAACCCGTTGGCCTGCCCCTGGCTGAGCCTCTGACCCCGCAACATCTGACCCTGGTGCTGCACATGACAGTGCCCGCAGGACATGTCGAGCTGGCCGAAGCGCGTGTTGTACAGGGCCTCGCCACGGGCCAGCAGCGGCGCCATGTCGCCGTCGGTCTGCACATTCACCGTCTCGCCTTTGGCAAGATGGCGAACGTAAGTCTCGAGTGCGATCAGCTCGGAGCTCCCGGGGGTCAGCGGAAAACGGTCGAGATTGATCTCCCAACAGTAATTGACGCGTTCCTGCAGCGTCACCAGCCCGCCGAGATTGGCATTGAACACCGGGTAACGTGCGATGGCCTTGA
The DNA here is from genome assembly GCA_020445245.1 of Gammaproteobacteria bacterium. The sequence goes on along the minus strand of JAGRHB010000187.1, from coordinate 1,585 downwards.
TGTCCATCCCCTCGCCATTTTCGCCATGGCAACTCGAGCAGCTGTGCACCTCGCTGTCGCGCAGCTCGTGGAACAGTTCGGCCCCCCGATCCACTGCCAC
>JAGRHB010000187.1:0-1386 GCA_020445245.1 Gammaproteobacteria bacterium | reverse complement strand
ACCATGGCAACTCGAGCAGCTGTGCACCTCGCTGTCGCGCAGCTCGTGGAACAGTTCGGCCCCCCGATCCACTGCCACCATACCGGGATTGGAAAAATCGTCATCCTGCATCTCGCGCGTACTGTCGTCGAGAAAGGCATAGCCGCTGACGGGCTCGGCCTGTGCCGGCAACGTCAGCGTGACAAGCATCAGCGTCGCCAGCAGCCGCTTCATTTCAGCGTTACCAGGTAGGCGACCAGGTCTTCGACCTGCTGCGCGGTAAGAAAGGTCTTTCCCCAGAACTCACCCGCAATGCGGTTGGCCAGTGCCGGGTCACGATAGAAACCGGGCATGATGGTCATTGGGTTGACCTGCTTTTCATCGACGATCCGCAGACGGATCTGCGCAGCCGAATAACGCGCGCCGACCCCCTGCAACGGTGGCCCGATGGTCCCGTGGAAGGGCTCCTCATCGATGGGCATCGAATGACAGGCCAGGCAGTTTCCACCATGGCTGTCGGCGGCCAGCGCGCGCCCGCGTGCCGGGTCACCGTCAAGGCCACACAACGGGGACGCGATCGCAAAGTCTGCGGACTGCCATTCGCAATAGGCTTGCTGCGCCGACGCATCGGCCACCGCCGACGCGCAGGCCGCATAGAGTCCCAGCCAGAGCAGTGACCGCACAGACCTCGCCCGCATGTCCACATCCTTCCAGGCACACAACATTTGAAATGCTAGGCCGACATCCAATCTGACGCATTGATTCATGTCATTCAGGGCAACGGCAGAGCGGTCGTATCCACAACACGCCGCATGACGAAACTCGAATGTACCCCACTCACCCCCTCGATCCGGGTGATCTTGTTCAGCAGCAGCGCCTGGTAGGCCTCCATGTCGCGCACGATGACCTTGAGCTGGTAGTCGGCATCCTGACCGGTGATCAGCAGGCACTCCAGTACTTCGGGCAAAGCGCGCACCTTTTCCTCGAAATTGGCGAAACGCTCTGGGGTATGCCGGTCCATCGATATATGGATGAGGGCCAGCAGCGTCAGGCCCAGCTTGCGCGCATCCAGCACCGCCCGGTAGCCGGCGATCACCCCGCTGTCCTCCAGGGCACGCACACGTCGAAGACAGGGCGAGGGCGAGAGCCCGATGCGTTCGGCAAGATCCTGATTGCTGATGCGCCCTTCTGCCTGCAGCACTTCGAGTATCCGTCGATCAAACCTGTCGACCTCCATCCCCCTGCCTCCCGTGTTTCCGTTTGAGGCATATTACATCCTGTATTTCTCTAAATACACAATTTAATTGCTCGTATTAGCTGAATATTCGCCTTTTTCGCAATCAAACGCCCACCGATCCGCTTTATGCTTTCCCTGTCGGCCACAAGTCGACAATCCGCTGCCAGCGG
>JAGRHB010000186.1 GCA_020445245.1 Gammaproteobacteria bacterium | reverse complement strand
GTTCCTCGATGCCCTGGAGCGGGTGCTGGCGCTGGTCGACCAGCTGCGGGCCGACGGCATCACGCTCGACCACCTGGACCTCGGCGGTGGACTGGGCGTGCGCTACAGGGACGAGACGCCACCGACACCGGCCGACTACGTCAGCGCGCTGCTGCAGCGACTGCACGAGGCACCGTTCGAGATATTCGTCGAACCCGGACGCGCGATCGCCGCCAATGCCGGCATCCTGCTGACCCGGGTCGAATACCTCAAACACAGCGAGGTCAAAGACTTTGCCATCGTCGACGCGGCGATGAACGACCTGATCCGTCCATCGCTGTATGGCGCCTGGCAGGCGGTGGTCAGCGTCCAGGAACACCCGGACGGTACCGAGGGTGTCTACGACCTGGTCGGTCCGATCTGCGAGACCGGAGACTTCCTGGCCAGGCAGCGTGCGCTCGCCGTGCAGGAAGGCGCACTGCTGGCGATCCGCTCGTCCGGCGCCTACGGCTTTTCGATGGCATCGAACTACAACACCCGGCCCCGCCCGGCCGAGGTGATGGTGGACGGCGGCGAGATCCACCTGGTGCGCCGACGCGAAACGCTGGCCGAGCTGTTCGACAGCGAATCACTGCTACCCGGATGAGTGACGGCCGTGCGACGAATCCCAGAACCCGATGAGCTGATGGACGACACGGAACAGGCATTGGCCTATGCGCGCGCCGATTTCAGCGAGGCCAATGCACTGTTCATCGACCTGCTGGAGGGTGCGAGCGGCGGCGAGCTGAACGGCCGGCTGCTCGACCTCGGCTGCGGCCCGGCGGACATTCCGCTGGCACTTGCACGCCGTCATCCGCAACTGCGTATCGACGCCGTCGACGGTGCGCCGGCGATGCTCGATCTGGCACGCCGGAACATCGAAGCCGATGCCTCTGCGAACGGCCGAATCCGGTTGCTGTGCGAGTACCTGCCATGTGACGACCTGCCGGCACACGGCTACCAGGCCATCGCCTCCAACAGCCTGCTGCACCACCTGGCCGACCCGGCGGTGATGTGGCAGACGGTGGCGCGTTGCAGTGCCCCAGGCGCAGCCGTCGTGGTGATGGACCTGGTGCGCCCCGCCTCGGAGCTGGCCGTCGATGTGCTGGTCGAGACCCACGCGATCGACGAGGCCGAAGTGCTGCGTCGCGATTTCCGCAATTCGCTGTTCGCCGCCTACACTGCAGACGAGGTCGCCGCCCAGCTGCTGGCCGCGGGGCTGCACACATTGACTGTTTCGATGGTCAGCGACCGCCATCTCGCGGTATGCGGCCACCTGCCGCACTGACGGCCCTGCCCGCACGCGGCGGCCACTGCTATGCTCGAACCATGATTATCGAATTCACCAAGATGCACGGGCTGGGCAACGATTTCGTCGTTTTCGACGCGATCAACCAGCAGATCGCGCTCGACGAGACGCAGATCCGCGCGGTTGCCAACCGGCGCTTCGGCATCGGCTGTGACCAGGTGCTGTTCGTCGAGCCGCCACGTCACCCGGATACCGAGTTCTTCTACCGCATCTTCAATGCCGACGGTGGCGAGGTGGAGCAATGCGGCAATGGTGCGCGCTGTTTCGCGCGCTTCGTACATGAAAAGGGCATGACCCGGAGCAGCGAGATTCCGGTCGGTACTGCAGCGGGCAATATCCTGTTGTCGCTGCAGGATGACGGCATGGTGCGGGTCAACATGGGCGTACCCCATCTGCAGCCGCAGGAGGTCCCGTTCGATGCCGAAGCGCGCAACAACAGCTACCCGCTGGAGGTGGACGGTCAAACGGTCGAGATCGGCGCCGTGTCGATGGGCAACCCACACGCGGTGCTGCTGGTCGACGACACCGCGGCGGCGCCGGTCGAGGTGCTCGGGCCGCTGATCGAGCGTCACCCGCGATTCCCGCGTCGCGCCAACGTCGGCTTCCTGCAGGTGGACTCGCGGCAGCAGATCAGGCTGCGCGTGTTCGAGCGCGGCGCCGGCGAGACCCTGGCCTGCGGCACCGGCGCCTGCGCGGCGGTGGTGGTTGGTCGTCTGCGTGGCCTGCTCGATGAACGGGTCGAGGTGCGACTGCCCGGCGGAACCCTTGTGGTAAGCTGGGCCGGCGATGGGGATCCGGTCTGGATGACCGGGCCGGCGGCCAGGGTATTCGATGGGAGGATCGACCTCGACCGCCTGATGTCGGCAACATGAATCCAGCACGGCGGCAACAGCGTTCGCGCACAGAAGGGGGGCACGCATGAACCTGATACACGACGACCTGGACCAGGGTGTCGACGAACGCGAACAGCGGATCGCCGAGTATCTCATCGCCCACCCTGATTTCTTCGAACGCCAGCCTGACGCACTGGCTGCGCTGGACATCCCCCACCCGACCGGCGATGCGATCTCGCTGATCGAACGCCAGGTGCGCACACTGCGTGCCCAATCGAACAAGTACCGCCGCCAGCTCGAAGAACTGGTCACGGTGGCCCGCGAAAACGATGGCCTGTCCAAACGTCTGCACCGTCTCACCCTGGCGTTGATCGAGACCCATTCGTTCGATGAGGTGCTCAACACGCTGCAGGACGAGCTGCGCGAGCAGTTCAAGGCCGATGCGGTCGAGATGAAGCTGTTCGCCTCCGAGCAGATCGAGGCGCATGCACACGAAGCCGGCCCGGCGCTGTTCAGTGATTTCCTCAAGCGCGCCCGACCCAACTGCGGCCCACTCGACAAGGCGAAGCTGGAATACCTGTTCGGCCCACAGGCCGGAGAGACCGGCTCGGCGGCACTGATCCCACTGACCGCGCCGCCACTGGCCGGTGTACTGGCGATCGGCAGCCGTGACCCGGAGCGCTTTCACGAGGGCAAGAGCGTCGACTTCCTGCAGCGCCTGGCCGAGGTGGTCAGCGCCAAGCTGCAGTCGGCGTCGAGTCCCGGGATATAACGGTCTCGGCGTGACGCACCAGGTCAAGGCGACGACCGACGAGGCGTTGGGCGCGTTTCTCGACTACCTGCACTACGAACGCCGCCTGTCGCCGCGCACCTTGAACGCCTATCACCGCGATCTCGGGGATTTTCTTGGCTGGTTGTCGGAGCACGGTCACACCGACCGTGCGCGCATCGACAGCCAGCATGTGCGCAGCTACGCAGCCAGCCGCCACCGCCAGGGGCTTTCCCCGAAGAGCCTGCAGCGCCATCTCTCGGCGCTACGCGCCTGGTTCCGTTTCCTGATGCGTGAGGGCCTGGTCAAGGTGAATCCGGCCGATGGCGTGCGCGCCCCCAAGGCGCCGCGGCACCTGCCGCACACGCTCGATGCCGACCAGATTGGGCACCTGATGGACCTGCCGGGTGACGCCCCGCTGGACCGCCGCGACCGCGCGATCATGGAGCTGTTCTACTCGTCCGGGCTGCGGCTTGCCGAGCTGGTCGCGCTGGATGTCATCGATATGCGAAGCAGCGACGGCCTGCTGCAGGTCACCGGCAAGGGCAACAAGACCCGGCGCGTGCCGGTGGGCCGCTTTGCCCGCGAGGCGGTCGAGCGGTGGCTCGCGGTGCGCGGTCAACTGGCGGCGAACGCGGAAACGGCGCTGTTCGTCAGCCAGCGCGGAACGCGACTGAGTGCACGCGCGATCGAGGCACGGCTGCGCCAGCGCGCACTCGAGCAGGGTATGCCGCGACACGTCCACCCGCACATGCTGCGTCACTCCTTCGCCAGCCACCTGCTCGAATCGTCCGGCGACCTGCGTGCGGTGCAGGAGCTGCTCGGTCATGCCGACATCAGTACCACCCAGGTCTATACCCACCTGGATTTCCAGCACCTCGCGCAGGTCTACGACCAGGCGCATCCACGCGCCCGGCGCAAGGGTTGAGCGACCGCGCACCGTAGGGACCGAGCCATCCCGGCGATCCGTACCCATCAGGCAGGGGACTGGCCTCCTGCGGGGTCGTGATCCTCCTGTCATGTTCCCTGCCCCGTCGCCGGTTCCGCTACAATCACCCGCTCTCTCGGACTTCAGGGCACGCAGTGGAAACAATTCGCGGTACCACCATCCTGTCGGTTCGCCGTGGCGGCAAAGTCGTGATCGGCGGCGACGGCCAGGTGTCGATGGGCAACACGGTGATGAAGGGCAATGCGCGCAAGGTGCGGCGCCTGTACAAAGGCCAGGTGCTGGCCGGTTTTGCCGGCGCAACCGCGGATGCCTTCACCCTGTTCGAACGCTTCGAGGGCAAGCTGGAGAAGCACTCCGGCAACCTGACCCGCGCCGCCGTCGAGCTGGCCAAGGACTGGCGCACCGACCGCATGCTGCGTCGCCTCGAGGCGCTGCTGCTGGTGGCCGATCGGGAGGCCTCGCTGATCCTGACCGGCACTGGCGACGTGGTCGAGCCGGAGGACAGCCTGATGGCGATCGGCTCCGGCGGACCCTATGCGCAGGCCGCCGCGCGGGCGATGCTCGACACCACCGAGCTGTCGGCGCGCGAAGTCGTCGAACGCGGTCTGAATATCGCCGCGGACATCTGCGTGTTCACCAATCACAACCTGGTCATCGAAGAGCTGGACTGCGAGTAATGCCTGAACTGACGCCCGAAGACATCG